>DATECI010000194.1:0-2601 GCA_035286985.1 Gemmatimonadales bacterium | reverse complement strand
GGCACGCCGGTCGCGACGTTGGGGTCATGCTGTTGGGCAGCCTCTCCCAGGGGGCCCTGGGCCCCGCCCAAGCCGTAGCGCTTCGACGACTGGGCGCCCAGCTGGCGCCGACCATGGCCGACCTCGCCGCCAAGATGCATTCGGTCTCGCCCCATCCCCTGCTCGAGCCTGACCTAACCCGTGAGACCCTGCCGGAGCACCTGGCCCGAGTGGTGTGCGAGGTGGTCAGCGGCCCCGACCTGGTGAGCCGCACCAGCGGAATCCTCTACCCGCTGCTTCCCCACGACCGGTTGGAGATCCTGGTCCCCGGAACGATCTCCGGTTCTCTGGTCGGCCTGAGCGGGAGCCCGACCCGGCGGCGGTGGAGCGGGGCCGGAGGCCCGGGGGCGGCCGAGCTCCTGGGCACGATCGTGGCCCGGTTCGGCGAGAGCCCCACCCTCCTGCTGGCCGACCTTGGCGAATTGGGGGCCGGAGTGGAATGGCATGGCGGCAGCCATTCGCTCCCGGTTCGATCCCTGCTCGGGGCCCGGCTCGCGGTGGGCGGCAGGACAGCGGGTTATGTCCTCCTCGGCAGCGTCGCCCGGGACGCCTACCGGCCCGAGGACGAGGACACCCTGGCCCTCGCGGCGCTCCTGCTGGCACCGCGGGCTGCCGCCCTGCGGGCACCGGGCGAGACCACCCCTGAGTCCGCCAGCCCGTCCGAGCCGGAGGAACCTCCCATCCGGCGGGCCGCGGCGGTACTGGCCGATACCGCCCATCTGGAAGAGGGCCTGCGCGGATTCGCTCGGGAGCTGGGCCGATTGTTGCCCCACCACCGCATCTCGATTCATCTCCGCCGAGGCGAGGGCGAGGTCATTTCCCTCGACCCGAACGCCCCCCGCCCGTTCGCGGATCTGCCAGGCATCCCAGTCGGTGCCTTCGAGGGGGCTGAATTGCTGCGAGACGAGCGAGAATGGCTCGCGCTCACCACTCACCAGGGCGACGAGGTGCTGGTGCCGTTGAGGGTCGCCGGCCGGACCGTGGGCACCTTCGCGGTGGGAAACCCGGACTTTCCGTCCTCTCGCCAGGCCGCGGCCATTGCGCGCCAGTTCGCGGATGTCCTGGCGCCTCATCTCGAGTTGCTCCGCCGGGGGGGGGCCGCAAGCGGATCAGGGTGGCGGACCTCGGTCGTAGGGCCAAGACCAGTCGCCTGAAGGCCCGCTCCACCGTTCCCCCAGCTCCGGGATCCGGTTTGACTGCGAAGGATCAGGAAAAGCGCCGGCTCACGCCCGTCGGATTGCGGCCACGATGCTCACGACGATCAGGAGCATTCCGGATACGACCACAATCGCGGCCCCCGTCGGCAGATCGAGGCGATACGAGGCCCAAAGCCCGAGCACGCTCGCCGCGGCGGCTATCGCCCAGCCGACGGCCAGGCGCCCCCGCCATCGCTGAGCCAGCATCACGCCACAAACGGCGGGGACGATCAGATACGCAAAAGTCAGAAGGACCCCTGCCAGCCGCACAAAGCTGACGACGATCAGCGCGAACGCTGCATAGAACAGAAAGTCCCACAGTCGAACCCTCAGCCCTTGGGCTTCCGCCTGATCTGGATCCGACGATATCAGCACGAAGCGCCGGTGAAATGCGGCGTAGAATCCCGCCAAGGGTACGAAGACGGCTGCGCGTTGGCCGACTTCTGCTTTGGTGACGTTGAGAATATCGCCCGTCAACAAGTGCTCGAGTTCCTCCTTCCCTCCGGCTACCCGGCTGAGCAGGAGAATCACCCCCGCGGCGGCCACAACAAAGGTGATGCCGATGACCGCCTCCTGGGGGACTTGGTGTTTCCCGCTGCTGCGCGACCAACTGAAGAAAGCAGCGCCCAGAAACGTCACGCCGAGCGAAACCCAGAATGTGATACGGTCACTGAAGTGATAGCCGAGGATGAGGGCAACGGTGGTGCCCAATGTGGCCACCTGGGCGAGGGCCAGGTCCACGAAAATCACTTCGCGCTCGACCACGTGCAATCCGAGGTACACCAGGAGCGGCGGCAGGATGAGGCACGCCGCCAAGGGCCATTTCATGATCTCCCACGCGACCTGGAATTCCCCGGGATTCATTGCTTCTCCTCCAAGGCGGCTGCGAGCGTTCGCACCAGGTAATCCATCAGGTCGAAATACGTCGCGGTAGCCTTGTTCACGCCCGGCTGCTGGGGCATTTCGAGTACCACCGCGTTGGTCTGGCGCGCCACCGTTTCCGCGGTTCGGCGATTCTGGTAGGGCTGGATCAAGATCACCCGCGCGTTGGTCGCTTTCATGGTACCAATGACCCTGGCTAAGTGGGCGGGAGATGGCGCGATCCCCGGCTTGGGTTCGAGCGTCTCAGCAATCTCCAGGTTGAAGCGCGACGCCAGATACACGAAGTCTCGGTGGTAGGTTACGATCTTGGCCCCGCGATACGGCTCGAGTTGCTTTTGCCATTCCGCCAGTTTTCGATCGACCGCAGAGTCGAAGCGCTTGAAGTTCGCCCTGAAGACCTCGGCCTGTACCGGATTCAGCCGGGCCAAATGGTCGGTGATCTGCGCGGCGATGATCTTGACGTTGAGCGGATCGAGCATGAAAT
>DATECI010000193.1:0-3068 GCA_035286985.1 Gemmatimonadales bacterium | reverse complement strand
TGCGCCGACCACGGCAACCACCCCGACTTTGGCGGCGAGGACCCAGCCGTACCCGCTCTCGGTAAACCGTAGTGGCCAGGTCCAGCCGAGGTAGCGGGCCCCGAGCCACCCCCCGAATCCTACCGTGAGGGGAGCCGCGATCAGGGCCTTCCGGGAAAAATCGGCAACCAGAAGCCGAAGCGCTTGCGGCCTGCGAGCGGATTCGAGGGTGCGACAGACGGCGAGGCCGGCGAGAGTCATCACCGCCAGACCGCCCAGCCAGATTCCCCCGGCTCCCAC
The DNA here is from genome assembly GCA_035286985.1 of Gemmatimonadales bacterium. Classification (GTDB taxonomy): domain Bacteria; phylum Gemmatimonadota; class Gemmatimonadetes; order Gemmatimonadales; family GWC2-71-9; genus JABFSM01. Next base: position 2,789 of record DATECI010000193.1, on the reverse strand, counting down.
GTGGATCGCGTCGAGCAGCCAGCCCGCAGCCCCACTTTGCCGAGTGACTGCGTGTCCGGTCATACCGGTGGTGAGCGCTAGGCCGGCCGCCGCGACAAGCGAAGCGATCCATCCGATGCGGGAGCCGGCTCGCGCGATGGTGAATCCGAGTGCGCCCAGGAGGGCGAGCCCGGTTTGCCACTTCCAGCCCCGTCCCCAGCCGCTCCCCAGGACCGCACCGAGAAATTCCCTGGACAGCGGTTCTTCCGGATCGAGCAAGGTCCGGGACTGAAGCCAAAGGCGGATGAGCGCGAAACCGAGGAGCGCGAGAGCGCCGAGCATTCCAAGCTGCGCGGCGCGCCGGCTGAGCACTGGGGCGAGCTCAGGATAGGTGCCCTGGAAACCGGTGGCAGAGCGGAAGAAGAAAGGCGCGTAGCTGCTCGCGCCCAGAACCAGAAATGCCGCCAGGTACCACCCCCATCGCGCCGCCGCATAGGCCGGCCCGAGGAGGTCGCTCACGGCGAGATCGAGAATCCGAACCTGCCCCGAATTCCGTGGCCGTCGCCGCTGGCGGTGCGCCAGGAAACCAGGTAGGCACCGGGCGGGAGTGGGGCCGGCAGCGGGGCGGCAACCGCCAACGAATCGGAGGTCGCGACCGCCTTGATCGTGGCAATGCGGCTGCTGTCGGCACGGAGCAGAGTGACACTGGTAAGGGCTACCTCGGGCCGCTCGGCAAACCAGAGCCGGATTTCGGTCGGGGAAGCGGCCAGCTGGGCCCCCTGGGCCGGATCGCTCTTGACGAGATGGTTATGGACCATCCCGGTCAGGACCATCAGACCAGCTGCCAGGGGAAGCAATCGCAGTCGATTCATCGAGACCAGGAATTTAGATCGTTCCGGATGGCGAAGGAAGCCGACGGCCCGCGATCCACATCCCGATGGCCCACCCGGCCAGCGCGGCAACTACGACATCGCTCAGGAAGTGCCCTTGCGCCAGCAGGCGGGTCACCGCGCACCCGAGTGCCAGCAGATAGAGGACCGGCCCTGCGCCGGGATACAGACGGGCCAGGACCGCGGCGCCCCCGAAAGCGACCATGACATGACTGCTCGGGAATCCGAGGTCGTGAGTGTCGAACGGCCGATCGGCGAAGGCCCGGTAGAAGTACTCTCCCCCGTGAAGCGCGGGACGCTCCCGCCGGACCACCAGCTTGAGCAGCTCGGCCACCGCTCCGGCAAGGGCCGGCCCCACCAGAACCAGCCAGGCCGAGCGCCCTCGGTCGGGGTCGCGGACCCGTGCTTCCAGCCAGAGGCCGAGGGCCAGCGGGAGCCAGAATACCAGACTCCCGACAACGCGCAGGAGTCGCCCCCAATCGTGACTGTCTACTGCGGGGTATCGAACGGTTCGAAACACCCAGGGATCGAGCCAGTAGGCTGCCAGAGTGGCGAGCACCGCTGCGAGTGCCACCAGCGCCAACCGAGACGGCAACCTCATGAACCGGCAGCTCCGAGTCGAGCCTCTGCTTCCTGGAGAACGCGTTCCACCGTGGCGAGATCGGCGGGGCCCGCTGCTCCCTGCAGCAGCCGGGTACCGCCTCCCCGTCCTCCGCCCAGGGCTTCGAGCGTGCGCCGGAACACAGTCTCGAGATCGACCGCTAGTTGGTCGGAGCGGCCGAAGAGCACCTGAGCCCGCGCTCCGGCAATCCCAAGCAGAACCACGACACCGGGGTGCGAGGTGAGGCGCAGAGCGAGTCCCTTCACCTCCTCGATTGGTCGCTCATCCCACGCGGCCCGAACGACTCTCAGGTCCCCTTGCTGGGCCGAACCGGCCAGCCGGCGGGCAGCTTCTTCATCCAATTCGCGCTCCCGGTAGACCGAGAGCTGCCGGCGGGCGTCCTGGAACGCGTCCCTCAGCCGATTCACCGACTCGCCCAGCTCGCCCGGCGAGCAGGTGAGGGCGGCGGAAAGCTCCCGGACGATAGCGTGCTTCCGGGCATAATCGGCGCGGGCCCGCTCTCCGCAGAGAAACTCGACCCTGATCCCCCGTTTGAGCCGTTCGGCCCGTTGCACGGCGATGAGCCCGACTTCTCCGCTGGTGGCGACATGGGTTCCCCCGCAGGCCGAGCGGTCGAACTCGCCGATCGCGACCACGCGAATCGGCCCGGTCACCTCCGGCTGTTTTCGCAGCGCCAGCGCCGCGAGCTCCGAGCCGGTCGGGAACCAGGCCCGGACCGGGACGTGAGCGGCAACCACCTGGTTGGCGAGTGATTCGGCTTCGGCCACCCGCAACTCAGGCAGGTTGGCGACGCCGAGGTCGACGGAAACCGTTTCGGGGCCGAGATGGAACCCGATCGTCTCAGCGCCTGCGGCGTGGAGCAAGGCCTGGGAGAGAATGTGCTGACCGGTGTGCTGCTGCATGTGATCGAAGCGGCGGGTCCAGTCGATGACGCCTTCGATCGGCCCCGGATCGACCTGGGTATCGAGGACGTGAAGGACCGCATCATCGGCTTCGCGCACGACCACGTCGACCACCCGGGCAGTGCCGAGCCGGCCGGTATCGTGGGGCTGGCCCCCGGAGGTTGGATAGAAAAGCGATTGGTCGAGCACGGCGATCGGGGGCTTTCCGGAGGGGGCCGTCTCGAGGACCCGGCCGGTGAAACGGCGGGCGTAGGAGTCGGGATAGTACAAGCGGTCGGTCATGCCTGCTCACGCGCCCTGAGGGACTCGAACGCCCAACTCATTACCTGGTCCAGATCATGATCGCACAATCATTGTGCACAAACATGGCTGCCTCGGCTGGCATTTCCGCAGGGC
>DATECI010000192.1:0-4581 GCA_035286985.1 Gemmatimonadales bacterium | reverse complement strand
GGTCAGATTGCGGGACCACGCCACCACTTTCATTCCGAAGGCCTGGGCCCGGCGGGCCACTTCCCGCCCGATCTGCCCCAGTCCCACGATGCCGAGGGTCCGCCCGAATAACCCGCGTGCCTTGGTGTATTCACCTTTGCGCCAGGCGCCGTTCCGGAGGTCGGCTACCTGGTCGGGGATCCGCCGGTCGAGGGCCAGCAACAAACCCATCACGAGCTCGGCTACCGCAATGGCGTTCTTGCCGGGGCAGTTGGAGACGAAGATCCCAAGCCGGGAAGCAGCCGCGACATCGATATTGTCGATGCCGGCCCCCGCCCGGATCACCAGGGAGAGCGCCGATCCCGCAGCCAGAGCCGCCTCACCCACTTTCTTGCCGCGGACGATCAGGATCTTCGGATTGACCTCCGTGATCACCGCGGCGAGCGCTTCCGCCTTGACGTCGGGCCGCAGGACGACCTGGCAGCCCAGGTCCTTCAGGCCGTCCACCCCGACGGTTTCGAACTGTTCGGCCACCAGCACTTTCGTCACGTTCGTCCCCCTGCCCCGTCAGTCCAGCATATGGACGAAGAGGCCGCTCTGCAGTTTAGGCTCGAACCAGGTGGATTTGGGCGGCATGACTTCGCCGGTATCCGCCACCTGCATGAGCTGCTCGATGGTCACCGGGTACATCGCGAATCCCACCGCCATCTCGCCTGACCGCACCACTCGCTCGAGCTCGGCGATTCCCTTGGTCCCGCCCACGAAGCCGATCCGGGCATCGCTCCGCACGTCGCCGATGCCCAGAATCGGCTCCAGCACCCGGGCATGGAGCAGCGCCGTGTCGAGCGAGCGAACCCGATCCAGGGTATCGACGGTGTCGAGCGGAAGGGTGAGCCGGAACCATTGTCCTCCCACCAGCACGCCAAACGAACCGGGAGACTCCAGTGCCGGACGCTTTGACGGGTGGACTTCGCCCACGGTGATCAGCCGGGAGATGAAGGCCTCGGGGGTCATCCCGTTCAGGTCGCGCACTACGCGGTGATAGGGCAGGATCCGCAGCTGGTTGGCCGGGAAGAGGACCGCGAGGAACCAGTTGCACTCCTCGTCATCGAGGGAACCCTGTCGGGTTGCCTTCCGCTCCCTCGCCGCCCGCCACGCCCCCGCGGTTCGGTGATGACCGTCGGCGATATACGCCTGGCTCAACCGGCGGAACGCATCGACGTAGGCAGCGGGGTCGGCCACGCGCCACCCCCGGTGGCGGACTTCGTCCACCGTGTAATCGAAGAGCGGCGGCGATCCGGTGACCTTGCCATTGAGCTGGGTGAGAAACGGCGCCGGCTCATGGGCCAGGAGAACCGGCTCGGCATGGGCGCCGAGCGCCAGGATGTGACGGGTCCGGTCATCCTCCTTGGCTTTCCGCGTCGTTTCGTGCCTGCGGATGACGTTGCGCTCGTAGTCGCCCACGTGCACGCATCCCACCACGCCAAGCTGGGCCCGCCCCCCGAGGGTGAGCTCGTAGAGGTAGACCGAGGGCGTGGCCTCCTGCACGAAGGACTCCCGCATCAGGAAGTCGAAACTGTCCTTGGCCTTGGCATAAACCCGCGGGTCATGCGGATCGGTGGAGGGAGGAAGATCGATGTCGGAGCGGACCACATGGAGGAAGCTCAACGGATTGCCCACCGCGAGGGCGGCCGCCTCAGCGCGGGTCACGACATCATATGGCGGTGAGGCCACCCGCGCGGCGATCGAGGGCTGTGGTCGCCAGGCGCGAAACGGGTGAAACCGGATAGTTCCTCCCCCGGGGCAGCGGTGCCAGAAGCCGGAGCCCGGGATGCTACCGGGCGCGATGGGCGGGCGTCAAGGGCGGGAGGCTCTCGCCCTGTCGTCCTGGCCACGCTTTCAAAAGGCACGGAAAAAACCAAGACACTTGCCGCATCCAGACAATCCTCGATTGCCAAAGGACATAGAGGTCTTTTCAGGCTAGCTAAGTCATTGTCAATATGATATTTGCGAGAACTTGCAGTCCAGGCATGAGGATTGCGACTCACGTATTGGACTGTTCAGGGAATGGACGACCAACCGATTCGGAAAAGGAACATCCAAAGATGGAAACCATGCACCGGAGACTCTTCCGGGCCACTCTGATCCTCTTGGCAACGGCCTCCGGGCCGGGGCCAATGGGCGCTCAAGTGCCTGAGCCCAGGCCGCTGGTCATGACCGCTGAAAACCTGATGGCCCACGATGCGCGCCATCGGGAGCGGCCGGGAGCGGCCCTCCCCGGCGATGTGATTCGCTACCGGATCACGTTCACCAACGTCAGAACCGACTCGATCCGCAACGTGCGGTTCACCGACCCCATCCCCCCGGGGCTCCGCTATCTGGCCGGCTCGGCGGGGGCGGATCGGGAGGATGTGACGATCGAGTTTTCCATTGATGGCGGGGCCAGCTGGTCGCCCCAGCCCATGATCGAGGAAGTCGTCGAGGGCCGGCCGGTTCGCCGCCCCGCCCCGCCCGCTCTGTACACCAACGTGCGCTGGAGCGTTCGCGGCTGGCTCAAGCCGAATGCCCAGGTCACCGCCGAGCTCCGGGCCCAGCTGCCCGAGGGAGCACCCAAACCGTGAGCACCTTCTCTTCCTTTGGCCGCGTCGGCGGCGTCCTCGTCCTCCTGCTCGCCGGATTCGCACGGGCGGGCCAGACGCAAACGCCGGAAGGAACGGTCATCACCAATACGTCGACGGTGACTTTTACCGATGCCAACGGGAACAGCTATTCCCCAGTATCGGCCTCGGCAAACGTGACCGTGGGGTTTCAGGCCGGCATTGATCTGAGCGGCGCCGCTGCGGTGGGACCCGCTTCACCGAGCACCGCCGACACCCTGACCTTCACCTACCAGAACATCGGCAACGGCAACGACAGCCTGCGGGTGACCGAGTCGATCTCGGTGGCCGGAGTCATCTCGGTCACCGGATATCGAGTGAATGGGACGACCTACGGATCGCTGGCGGCGCTCAACCTCGCGCTCTCCGGTATTCTGGTCGCCCAGAACGGTTCCCTGGTCATCAAGGTCGTTTACGACGTCGCGGCCGGGAAAGGCGGCGTCGCCACGGTCTACACCCTGGGCGGCTTCTCCCGGCGGGACGGCACCGCCACCGACAATCAGGCCACCACGGTAACGCCGGGCATGACGGCGGGCGTAGCGGTCACGCCGGACAACGGGCAGAACCTGACCCACCTTCCCAGCAACGGGACCAACTACACCTTCACCTTCGCGGTGCAGAACAACGGCACCGGCCCGGACGACTTCAATCTGGTCGCCTCCTATCCGGGCACCGCTGTCTCCGTCGTTTCGGTGAATGGCACCGCGGGCAGCTCGGCGACCATCACCGGGGTCGCTGCGGGCGCGTCCCAGAACGTGGCCGTCATCTATGCCGTGCTCAACGTGGCCGCGGGAACCAAGGACACCCTGGTACTCACCGCGACCTCGGTGGCCGACAACTCAAAGAGCAACGCGGGTTCGGCCGACCTGACGGTCGTTCGCCCCGCGGTCGCCATCGCCAAGGTGGCTTTCCGGGATGACCAGACGACGCCGGTCGGTGCCGGCACTGTGGTACCGGGTGAGTACATCCAGTACCGGGTCACCGTGACGAATAACGGCGCGGCGGCGGCCTCCAGCGTCCAGATCACCAATGCGATTCCGGCCGAGGTGAACTACGGCTCCGCCACCGGAGACGCGGCGGGGTGGACTATCGGGTTCAGCAGCGGCACTGTCACCGCCGACCTGACCGGCACGTTGGCCGCCGCCGCCAGCCGCTACATCTGGGTCCGCGTCCAGGTCAAGTGATCGGTTCGCATGACTCATCAGCCGAATGCGCGGGCGGATCGGGACGCTGCCCTTGATACCGCCATCACGCTCTCCTGGCGGGAGCGGGGGATCGCTCTCCTAGCGGCATTGGCCGCCTGGGGGCTCGCCTTGCTTGGAGCCCTCCTCTTGGTGCCGGATCTCGCAGGCCAGGGAACCCCTGCGGGCACCCGCATCACCAGCATCGCCAAGGTCACCTACGAGGCCGATAACGGCCTGACCTACACCGTTTTCGCCGATCCCGATCCACCCGGATCGGAGATGGTGGTGGCCCGGGTTGGGGGGGTGGACCTCGAGGCGCCCGGCGCATCGGTCACCGATCCCGGCGGGACGGTGCTCTTCCGGCATACCCTCCGGAACCTCGGGAATGCGCCGGACACGTTCGGGGTCAGCGCGAGCTCGAGGGCGGGGTGGCCGGTTCGACTGTATCGCGATGGAAACGGCAACGGACTGCTCGATGATGCCGATGTGCCCGCCACCGACCCCATCCCGCTAGGCTACGGCGAAACGGTAGCGCTACTCCTCGCCATCGATGTACCGCTTCAGGCGATTCGCGGGTCTACCGATACGCTTCGCCTCACCGCCGCCAGCCGGTTCGATCCGAGAGCCACGGATGGGGTGACCGACCTGGTGGAGATCCGAAGCCCAGGCATCGTGATCACCCTCGAGAAGTCGGTGGACCGGGCCACCGCCGCCCTCGGCGACATCCTCACCTACACGATCCGGTACGGCGCCACCGGCTC
>DATECI010000191.1:0-5761 GCA_035286985.1 Gemmatimonadales bacterium | reverse complement strand
ACAGCCGACAGCCGATAGCCGATAGCCAAAAGCCCAAGAGATGCCCTCTCAGATTCTTCTTACCTTGGCCGACCTCGAGACCGCGGTTCCCCTGAACGCGGCGCTGGAAGCAGCCGGGTTCACCACCGCGCTCGTTTCTCCCCTGGACGACGGGCCCGCGGCGCTCCGGCGGGAGCAACCCGATCTGCTGATCCTTTCCGGCGCGGTGCACGAGCCCACCGCGCTGCAGCTCGCCCGGCTGGCGCGGGAATCGGACATCTACGCGCTGGCACTGCTCGAGCCGACCGATCCGGAGCGGGGCGAGCGGGTCTCCCGCGTGGGCGCGACGGCGCTCCTCACCAAGCCGGTCAAGCCCGACGAGGCGGTGGCCACCGCGCGCCGGCTGGTGGAGCGGCGGCGGCTGCAACAGCACACCGGGATCTCGGGACAAAGCCCGCCCATTCACGAGCTTCTGGTCAAGCTGGAGCAAATGGGACCGGTCACCACCACGGTCCTGATCCAGGGGGAATCGGGCACCGGCAAGGAGTTGGTGGCCAAGGCGCTCCACGACCTGTCCCCCCGGCGCGGTAAGGCGTTCGTCGCGGTGAACTGCTCGGCGCTCCCGGAGACGTTGCTCGAGTCGGAGCTCTTTGGCCACGAGAAGGGGGCCTTTACTGGCGCGGCGGAGCGGCGGCTGGGCCGGTTCGAGCTGGCCGATCATGGAACCATCTTCCTGGACGAAATCGGCGACGTACCGCTTTCGGTCCAGGTCAAGCTTCTCCGGGTGCTGGAAAGCCGGACCTTTTTCCGAGTGGGCGGGACCCAGCCGATCAAGGTGGACGTGCGGGTCCTCGCGGCAACCAATCGCGCTTTGCGCGACCTGGTTGCGGTCGGCGAATTCCGGGAAGATCTCTACTACCGTCTGTCGGTTCTCAACATCTACCTGCCGCCGCTTCGAGAGCGGCGGGAAGACATACCTCTCCTAGTCAAGCGGTTCATCCGCGAGTTCGCCCGAACCCACGACCGGCCCTTCCGGGGCATCACCGCCGAGGCGCTTGCCCGGCTGGTCGAAGCGCCCTGGCCGGGCAACATCCGGCAGCTCCGCAACCTGATCGAGTCCATGGTGGTGCTGGCGCCGGGCACCGAGATCCGCGCTTCGGACATTCCCCAAGACATTCTGGAAGGCGCGCCTACGCTGCTCCCGGTGCTGGCAGCCGGACGGCCAGGCGGGTTGGGGGGGGGCGCGGGAGGGGCCATCGGGGCGCAGGAACTGGGGTTCATCCTCCGGGGGCTGGTGGATCTCCGGATGCAGGTCGAGGAGCTACGGCGGCGGCTGGACGAACGGGGGGAGCGGGTCCAAGTGATCGAGGTCCCGGAGAGCGCCTTGACCCCCATCGAGATCGAGCCGGGAGAGCCCAAACCAGCCCCGGAAGTGCTTTACCGGAATGGCATGACAATGGCTGATGTAGAGAAGGCGACAATCGGCGCGGCTTTGCGCGAGTGTCAAGGAAATAGACGAAAAGCGGCGTCAAAGCTGGGGATCGGCGAGCGGACGCTGTATCGGAAGATCAAGGAATACAAACTCGCCTAAGTCTTGGCGCTATAACAATTTGAACCTGGGGGACGCTTGACACGGGAGCGTTTCTTCCCAATCTTGGGGCTGTCGGTCCCCGGGTCGACAGGGCAACCGGCGTGAACTTTGTCATAGACAGCGACGCCTGCGTCGCCTGCTTGGCGTGTGTCCGGGTTTGTCCGACCAACGCGATCGCGGTGGCACCGGACGCGTCGATGGTGCGGGTGATCGACGAGAGCTGCATCCGTTGCGGCTTGTGCGTCCCGGAGTGCCCGCATGACGCGGTGCTGGTGTCGGGAGAGCTGGGCCGTGCGGTGGCGATCGCCGCCGAAGGCGCCGGCATCCTGATCCTGGGGACGGAGAGCGCGGCCCACTTCCATCCGGTCTTCCCGGAGCAGGTGGTGAACGCGTGTTACGCGGCCGGGTTCCGCGCCGTTTCGCGGGGGGTGATCGGCGACGAGCTGGTGGCGGCCGAGTATCTCCGGCTCTGGCGGGGCAACGCCTATCGGGACGGCACCCTGGTCCGCTCCACCGACCCGGTGGTGGTCGACGCGATCCGGGCCGGGTATCCGGAGCTGGTACCGTATCTCGCGCCGGTAGCGGTGCCGGCGGTGGCGGAGGCGCGCTACCTCCGCTCGCTCTATGGCAGTGGGGTCCGGATCGTGTACGCGGGGATCTCGGCGCCTCCGGGCGGGGGCGCCCCGGAGATCGACGCTTCGATCACGTTCCGGGACCTGGCCGAGCTGCTCAAGGTCCGGGGGGTGACGGCGGCGGCGCAGCCGGTGGTGTTTACCCGGTTGCCCCAGGAGCGGAGGCGGCACCTTTCGGCGGCGGGCGGGATGCCGCTGGCGCTGCTCGAGGAGCTGCGGCAGGCCAGCGGGCGGTTCCAGAAGCTGCGGGGCCTGGCGGCGCTTCCGGCGCTGGCTCGCGCAGCGGCGGTGGACAAGCTGGCGCTCGGCTTCGTGGACATCCTGTCCAGCGAGGGAGCGCTCGACCATCCGCTTTCGGGCCCCCGGGACGAGCTGTACTGGCGCCGGGCGGTGGTGCAGAGCAGCGAGCCGCCCCGGAGCCTCATCCCGGTAGTGGAGGCCGGGGTAGTTGCAAGCGTTGGCGCGGTGTTTGATATCAAGCCGCGGCGCCCTGGCGCCGATGGCGCGGCGGTGCAACAGGTTTTGAGGACGATCGGGCTGGGTCCCAACGGCCGGCCCTGGGATTGCCGGGCCTGTGGTTACGAAACCTGCCGGGCCTTTGCGGAGGCTGCGGCATTGGGGCGGGCGAGCTTGCGGCAATGCTCCCCCTATCAGGAGCGGCGGGCCGAGGAGTCGCAGCGGGAAGCGGCGACGGACTTGCTGACTGGGCTTGCGACCTTCCGGGTGCTGCGCGACCGGCTGACCCAGGAAGTGGAGCGCAGCAAGCGCAGCGGGGAGCTGTTCACGGTGCTGTTCCTCGACCTGGACCGGCTCAAGGAGATCAACGACGCCTACGGGCACGAGGCGGGCAACGAAGTGCTCAAAGCGGTGGCGGCCGAGGTCCGGGCGGCGGTGCGCGCGTCCGACCTGGCGGCGCGGTATGGGGGCGACGAGTTCGTGGTGATCCTGACCGGCACCGGGAAGGACGGGGCGGAGCGGGTGGCCGAGGCGATCCGGCAGGGCATCGAGAATGTGGGGCGGCGCTCCGGGTATCCGCCGGGCGCGGTGACGGTGAGCGTGGGGATCGCGGAGTTCGATCCGGCCCATCCGTCGGGCGGCGACTTGCTGGTGAATGCCGACCGGGCGTTGTACCGGGCCAAGGCAATGGGAAGGAACACGGTGGTGTGAACCGTGAACAGTGAACCGTGAACGGTAGGGAGAACGAGTGAGCGGACCATCGGCATCGCGTCCCACCGATCTGGGCCAACGGCAACCGCCGCCTCCAGCGATCTCGGGCGAGAACATGCCGGATCCCTGGGGGGTGCGGCGGGCGGAGAACCTGCTCACCTCGCTGGAGGGGGTGTTGTCGGCCCGGGTGGTAACGACGCCGCTGGGCGAGGTGAGCGAGGTCCACGTGTTGGCCCAGGCGGGGATTCCGGCCAAACAGCTGGTGCGGAACGTCGAGTCGGCGTTGCTGGCGCAGCTCGGGCTCCGGGTGGACCACCGGAAGATCAGCATCGCGCAGACCGCGGAGGTGAAGCCGATCGAGACGCTGGAGCGGCACGCGGTGCGCGAGAAGTCGTTAATGCGGAGCGTGCTGTTCGAGGCGATCCAGGTGACACCGGGACGGCGGCCGGGGCGGAGCCAGGTGCAGGTGGTGCTCACCTGCCTGGGCAAGCAGGAGGGGGCCGAGGAGGAGGGGCCGGACACGCTGCGAGGGCGGGTGGAGGCGGCGGCGCGGGCGACGGTGGCGGTGCTGGACCGGTGGCTCTCGAAGGGCTCGTTGGCGCTCGAGGGAGCGAAGGTCATGGAGGTGAACGACCGTACCCTGGTGTTCACGACGATCCAGGCGGTCAACGGGCGGGACGCGGTGCTGCTCACCGGGACGGCGGAGGTGAAGATGAACGTGGAGCGGGCGGCGGTGCTGGCGGTGCTGGATGCGACGAACCGGTGGACCGAAGTGCGGCGGCCGGCGTAATGGTGGGTTTGGGGCGTAGTCAACGGGTCACGCGAGTGGCTCAGCGGCTTGGGACTTCTTAAGGAAAGGAAAGACTAAAGGGAGGGGACCCCGGCTTCGCGGCAGGTGAGCGGAGTAGAGCGGGTACAATCGAGCGGAGCGTCTGGCGGCCATAGCGGGGCCTGCCACTTCCCAGTAGGACTGGCTTAAGAGGGGAGGTGACGCTCATGATCGAATGGCTCGCGGCCCTGGTCAACTTCGCTGAGGGATTCTTCCTCGCGGAAGGCTGGGACTGGAAGTAGGTTGGAAGCCGGGATCCCCATCCCCCAAACTATTCTATGAGCCGGCCGAACAAGATCACGGGTTATGTGCTCGCGGTGTGCTTCGCCGCCGTGCTCTTCATGGCCCTCGGCTGGAATCAGCGAGCGGCGTTTCCGGGGGTTTGGCCATCCCTGGTACTCCTTGCCGTCGCGTTCTTGTTACAAGTCGCGCCAACCACGGCTCGTGGTGGTGGGGCAGAGGGCTCCCTGTCCTTTATCGTACACCAGGCCACAGGCATTCTGTTTGGGCCGTTCTGGGGAGGTGCGGTTGCCGCCGTCTCGACGGCGATCAGTCAACTGATCGCTCGACGAACACCCCTCAAGATCCTCTTCAATGTCTCGCAGCGGACTTTCTCGTTGGTCGCTGCGGTACTCGTCTACCGTCTAATGGGAGGCTCAATACCTCCCGACTATCTAGTTCCCGGCGCAGAAATACAGGCGGGCCAAGTTGTGCCTCAAGTGGTGGCCTTCTTTGCGTCGGCTCTTGTTTACTTCCTTCTCAATTCGCTTCTGGTTAGTGGTGCGGTGTCTCTCAGTAGTGGAAGGTCTGTGCGCAACGTCTGGACAACGAGTGTGCTGTGGGTTTTGGGCTACGACATCGGTGCTAGCAGCCTCGCGCTCCTTGTTTCTTGGGTATACCTCAGATTCCCTTCCGAAGGTGGGCTCTCGAAGCTCGGCTTTCTCGCGATCTTTCTGCCAATCATTGCCGCAAGGCACATATACGCCAAGCTGAACCAATTGAAGGGTCTGTACGATGAGCTCGACAGCGCCTACGAGCGCCTTGAGCTCAATGTTCGTGAGCAGCTCGAGATGATGGTCAAGTCAATCGAGGCCAGGGACCCTTATACATCAGGCCACTCTCGGCGTGTGGCGGCATTGTCGATCGCAATTGCGTCGGATCTCGGACTCGATGTGAAGCTGACCGACGAAATTGAGAATGCTGCCTTACTCCACGACGTCGGAAAGATCCACGCCGAATTCGCTCCTCTGCTTTCAAAAGAGGGCAGACTAACGGAGGAAGAGTGGGAGATAATGAAGACACACGCGACCAAGAGCGCCGAGCTGGTGGGACTGTTCTCGCGCTTCCGAGGGAGTGTTCTCGATAGTGTTCGCTGGCATCATGAGAGGTGGGATGGCAAAGGCTATCCGGATGGGATTGCTGGTGAGGCTATTCCGTTGGGCGCAAGGATCATTATGGTTGCCGATACGATCGACGCCATGACCACTGACCGTCCATATCGGAATGCTCTATCGTTTGATACAGTTGTTTCCGAATTACATAAGTACCGCGGCGTTCAGTTTG
>DATECI010000190.1:0-2011 GCA_035286985.1 Gemmatimonadales bacterium | reverse complement strand
GTCGTACCGCCGCACCGTCCTCCCGACATAGATTGCAGCCATGTCCCCCGCCACTCGCCGTCCTACGCCCACCGTAATGATCGGCGGCATTCCGGTCGGGGCTCGGCATCCCATCGTGGTCCAGTCCATGACCAATACGGATACCGCGGACGTCGCCGCCACGGTGGAGCAGGTGCGCGCCCTCGCCCAGGCGGGGAGTGAGCTGGTCCGGGTAACTGTAAACAACGAGGCGGCGGCCGCGGCGGTGCCGGAGATCGTCTCCGCTCTACAGCGCGGCGGGATTCCGGTCCCGATCATCGGAGACTTCCACTACAACGGGCACCTCCTGCTCACCCGCTACCCCGATTGCGCCCGGGCCCTCGCCAAGTACAGGATCAACCCGGGCAATGTCGGCAGCAAGCGCCGGGACGAGAACTTCCGCGCGATCGTCGCAGTGGCCATCGCGAACGGCAAGCCGGTCCGGATCGGAGTGAACTGGGGATCGCTCGACCAGGACCTCCTGACCCAGCTCATGGACCGGAATGCGGCACTGGCCGAGCCGCGCGACGCGCGCGAGGTCATGCTCGAGGCAATGGTGGAGAGCGCGCTCCGGTCGGCCCGGCTCGCCGAGGAAACCGGTCTGGGCCACGACCGGATCGTCCTGTCCGCGAAGGTGTCCGGGGTGCCCGATCTCGTCCTGGTCTATCGCCGCCTCGCGACCCGGTGCGACTATCCGCTGCACCTCGGGCTCACCGAGGCGGGGATGGGGATGAAAGGGGCCGTGGCGAGTTCGGCGGCCCTGGCGGTGCTGCTGGAGGAGGGCATCGGAGACACGATTCGAGTTTCCCTCACCCCGGCGCCCGGGGGAGACCGGACCGAAGAAGTCCGGGTGGCCCAGCAGATCCTGCAATCGCTCGGGATCCGGAGCTTCACCCCCCAAGTCACCAGCTGCCCGGGCTGCGGCCGGACCACCAGCAGCTTTTTCCAGCAGATGGCGCAGGACATCCAGGGTTACCTGCAGGCCCGGATGAGCGAATGGCGCGCCACCAAGCCAGGGGTGGAGACCTTGCGGGTGGCAGTGATGGGATGCGTAGTCAACGGCCCCGGTGAATCGAAGCATGCCGACCTTGGCATTTCGCTCCCCGGCACCTCCGAAGAGCCCAAAGCGCCGGTGTATATGGATGGTCGCCTGCATACCATCCTCAAGGGCGATACGATCGTCGCCGACTTCCTGGCCATCCTCGACGCGTACGTCGCCCGCCGGTATCCCGGGTGATGCAGGCGGCTGGCGGAGAGCTCCTGGCGGAGCCGCTGCACGCACTGCCGGTGCTGTTCCTGGCCGGTCTCCTTACCAGCGTCACTCCGTGCGTCTATCCCATGATCCCGATCACGATCGGAATACTCGGGGGCGCGGGGGCGGAAGGTCGCAGCCGCCGCCGTACCGTGGCGTACACGCTGCTGTATGCGTCGGGCCTGGCCCTGGTCTACGCCTCGCTCGGGCTCCTGGCCGGGCTCACCGGGACTCTCTTCGGGACGATCAGCTCGAATCGCTGGGCCTACCTTTTCATGGCGAACCTGTTGCTGCTCGCGGGACTCGCGATGCTAGAAGTCTTTCCGGTAGCGGTACCCGACCGGATCGTGGCCTGGGCGAGCCGGTTCGGCGGCCGCTCGGCCGGCTCGGTCTTCCTCATGGGGGCAACCTCGGGCCTGGTGGCGGCGCCGTGTGGGGCGCCGGCCTTTGCTGCGGTGCTCACCTTCGTGGGCCACACCCGGAGCGCCGCGCTCGGGTTTCTCTACCTCTTCGTGTTCTCGATCGGGATGACGGCGTTGCTGATCGCGGTGGGCCTCTCGGCGGGCACCCTGGCCTCGCTTCCCAAGGCCGGCAGGTGGCTGGGCTGGGTGAAGAAGGGGGCCGGGGTGGTTATCCTCGGGATGGCGGAGTACTACCTCATCAAGGCGGGGCAGGTATGGTAAGTGGGGCAGAGGGGCAGAGGGGCAGTCGGGCAGGCGGTGGCACCGTCCTTTCCGTCCT
>DATECI010000189.1:0-2550 GCA_035286985.1 Gemmatimonadales bacterium | reverse complement strand
ACCACGATTTCGGAGTCGCCGCTCGTGCCTGGGGTGATCTGGGTGGGCACCGATGACGGCAACATCCAGGTGAGCCGGGACGGCGGAACGAACTGGGTCGAGGTCGGGCAGCACTTCCCGGGTGGGCCCAAGGAGTACTACGTCTCGCGGGTCGAGGCGGCCTACCACGATCCGGCCACGGCGTATGCCTCGCTGGACGGGCACCGGAGCGATGATCTCCGGCCCTATGTGTACCTCACGCGGGACTACGGCCGGACCTGGACCTCGATCACCAGTAACCTGCCGGCCTACGGCAACGTCAACACGGTGAAGCAGGATCCGAAGAACCCGCGGCTCCTCTACGCCGGGACCGAGTTCGGATTCTACGTCTCGTTCGACGAGGGCGGGAGCTGGAAGCGGCTCATGAGCAATCTCCCGGTGGTGCGGATCGACGACGTGCTGATTCACCCCCGGGACAATGACTTGGTGCTCTCGACCCACGGCCGGAGCATCTGGATCATGGACGACGCGACCCCGCTCCAGCAGCTCACCCCGGCCGTGATGGCCCAGGACGCTCATCTGTTCGAGCCGCGGGAAGCGGTGCTCTGGAAGCCGGATATCCGGATGCGGCGCTCCATGACGGGAGCGAAGACCTGGCGGGGGGAGAGCGCTCCGGCCGGCACGGCAATCAGCTACTACCTCAAGGGCGCCGCGCCGGGCCCGGTGCGGATCACGATTACCGATCTGACTTCGGGTGAGGTCTTCCGGACCCTGGAGGGGAGCGGACTAGCCGGGATGAACCGGGTGCAGTGGGATCTCTGCAGCGACCGGCGACCGGCGCAGCCCGGGCAGGGGGGAGGGGGCGGGTTTGGCGGCTTCGGGGGCGGCTGTGGTGGCGGCGGTGGCTTCGGTGGCGGTGGGGGTGGGGGCCAGGGTGGGCCGCCCCAGGTGGCGCGGTTGGCGCCGCCGGGTGCGTACCGGGTTACCCTCACGGTGGGTGGGCGGGACTATACTCGGAACCTGATGGTGATCGAGGACGCCTGGATGCAGTGACGGTGAAACTGGGAGATGCAGGATAGTCCTTCCAGGGACCCCGTCCCTGGAGGGACTATGTGCGCTTGGAGGCGGGGGCGCACGGAGCACCATAGGGGGACCCAATGACAATCCGAACGATCCTCTCCGCGGGCACGGCCACGGTGGGTGGGGTGCTCCTGCTGGTGGCCTTTACGGCACGACCGAGCGACCCGCTGCTGCAGGCCCCGGCCGTCCAGCTCGATGCCGACGACATCGGGGGCATGGTTCAGGGAGCTGGCGGGCCGGAAGCCGGGGTCTGGGTGATCGCGGAAACGGACGATCTGCCCACGAAGTTCGTGCGGATCGTGGTCACCGATGATCGAGGGCGCTACCTGATTCCCGACCTTCCCAAGGCGACCTACTCGGTCTGGGTGCGCGGGTACGGACTGGTGGACTCGCCGAAGCAGCGAGCGGCCCCCGGCCAGACCCTGAATCTCACGGCGGTCAAGGCCCCTGATGCGCGAGCGGCGGCCGAGTATTTCCCGGCGGGTTACTGGTTCTCACTCCTTCGGGTGCCGGCCAAGAGCGAGTTCCCGGGAACTGGTCCGACCGGGAACGGGATTTCGCCGCAGGTGCAGAGCCAGGCACAGTGGCTGCGGACGATCAAGTCGGGGAGCTGTTGGGCCTGCCACCAGCTCGGTAACAAGGCGACGCGGGAAATTCCGGCTGCGCTGGGGCATTTCGATTCTCCGGAAGCGGCGTGGGACCGGCGAATCCAGTCGGGGCAGGCAGGTGGGGGGATGAGCGCCACGCTCAATCAGCTGGGTCGGCAGCGCGCGCTCGCGATGTTCGCGGACTGGACCACGCGGATCGCAGGCGGCGAGTTGCCACCCGCCCCGCCGAGGCCCCAAGGGATCGAGCGGAACGTGGTGATCACCCAGTGGAACTGGGCCGATCCCAAGGCCTATCTCCACGACGTGGTGTCAACCGACCGGCGCCGCCCTACGGTGAACCCGAACGGCCCGCTGTATGGTGCGCTGGAGCTATCGGCCGACTACCTCCCGGTGCTCGACCCGGTGCGACACACGGCGAGCCGAGTCCCGCTCACGGTGCGGGATACGAGCACCCGGCCGGCGGCCGGAACCCAGATGCCGCAGGCGTCACTGTACTGGGGGGACGAGCTGATCTGGACCAGCAAGAACAACGTGCACAATCCGATGCTGGACGAGCGGGGCCGGGTGTGGATCACCTCCGCGGTACGGCCGCCGGACAATCCGCCGTTCTGCCGGGAAGGCTCGAGCCATCCCTCCGCGAAGCTGTTTCCGGTGAATCGCGCCGGGCGTCACCTGGCGATGTACGATCCTGCCGCCCGGAAGCTGACCCACATCAGCACCTGCTTCAGCACCCATCACCTGATGTTTGCCGAGGATGCGAATCGCACCCTCTGGACGAGCGGGGGCGGGCCGGTGGTGGGATGGCTCAACACGAAGCTGTTCGACGAAACCGGCGACGAGGAGCGCGCTCAGGGGTGGACCGCGCTCATTCTCGATGCCAACG
>DATECI010000188.1:0-7525 GCA_035286985.1 Gemmatimonadales bacterium | reverse complement strand
GACATTCTCCAATACCATCGCGAGACCCATTCCTCCCTGGGCGCAGATCGAGATCAGGCCAAACTGCACCGCGCGGCGCACCATCTCGTTGGCGAGCGTCGTCACCAGGCGCGCCCCAGTGGCGCCGAACGGATGGCCGATCGCGATGGAGCCACCCATGACATTGGTGATCTCCCAATCGACCTCCCCGAGCGGCTCGGAGCGTCCGAGCTTGGCCGCCCAGGCTCGGGACGACCAGGCCTGGGCATTGGAAAGCACCTGGGCCGCGAACGCTTCATGGATCTCGAGGAGGCCCAACTCCTTCCAGGTGATCCGGGCGCGCTCGAGCGCCAAAGGCACGGCCCAGGCCGGACCCATCAACAGCTGCCAGCCCGGATCCACGGCGGAAACCGCATAGCTCCGGATGGCAACGAGCGGGCGCAACCCGAGCGAGCGGGCCTTGGCTCCATCCATGAGCAGGACGGCGGCCGCCCCGTCGGTCAGCGGCGAGGAGTTTCCGGCCGTGACGGACCCGTAGCGCCGGTCGAACACCGGCTTGAGCTGGGCCAGCGCCTCGAGGCTGGTATCGGTGCGGATGCCGTTGTCGCTGATGGTGACCTGATCCATCTCCGCACCGCCGAACCACGGGACGATTTCCGCGGTAAGCCGGCCATCTGCCGTGGCGGCCGCCGCCCGCTGGTGGCTCAGGAGTGCCAGCCGGTCCTGGGCCTCACGGGAAATCCCGTTTTCTTTCGCCATCTTCTCGGCCGACTGGCCCATCGTCACGCCGGTGGACGGCTCCGCGATTGCGGGGGACACCGGCACCAGGTCGCGGGGCCGAAGCGAGCCGAACAGCTTGAGCCGGGTGCCCAGGGATTTCGCCTTGCTCGCAGCCATCAGGACCTGGCTCATGGGCCGGGAGTGCAGGATTGGGATATCGGAGAGAGATTCCACCCCGCCCGCCAGGATGACGTCGGCGTGGCCCAGGAGGATCTGATCATGGGCGTTGGTGATTGCCTGCCCGGCCGAAGCGCAGGCGCGATTCAGGCTGTAGGCGGGAATGGTCCGGGGGAACTGGGGGAGCAGGGACACTTCCCGGGCGACGTTCGGCACCAGCACCGACGGAATGACCTGGCCGAAGATCACCTGGTCCACTTCCCGGCCGTCGAGACCGGCCCGGTAGAGCAGCTCGCGGGCAACGAACCGGGCCAAGTCCACCGCCGGGACATCGCGGAACACCGTGCTGCTTCGCGCGAAGGGCGTGCGGAGACCGGCCACGACGACGGGCCGGCGGGCGGATGGGGAAAACAGGTCGAGAGTCAGGCTTTTTGTATCTCCCTCACTTGCGCTGGGCCAGGACCGACGCCAGAGCAATCCACCGGGCATTGTCCATCGGCTCGATCACCTCGCGGCCGTGCAGCACGACCAGGGGGGTCACGAGGCGGTTCAATTCGCCGGACTCAAGCAGGTGGGCCGGGTCCGTGGGACCCCAACCGAAATCGATCTGATCCTTCAGAAAGGTTTCGTAGAACAGCAGCCCGCCCGGCCCGACCCGGTCGACGATCTGCGACATCCGCTCCCGGTCAAGGTAGTTGAAGACCAGGACGGCGTCGAATATGCCGAGATCGGGCCACTCGGCCTCGAGGTCCAGCTCGCGCCAATCGACCTCAATGCCGCGCACTTTGGCTTCATTGCGGCCGACCTCCAGGCGGGCCGGGTCCCGGTCCACCGCGGTAACCTGGGCCCCCAGAGCGGCCGCGGCCAACGCGTGCCGGCCCGTCCCGCAGGCCAGATCGAGCACCCGGCTCCCGGACCGAATCCGCTGGGCATGCCAGACGAACCAGCTACTGGGCCGAGCCACCTCGGTCGCATCGGACGAGTCGGAGTAAACTCCTAGCACATGCCTCCTTCAGTTCGAGCCACGCTCCGGGACCTGGGAAACACACGCCACGACCTGCTGGTCATCGGCGGCGGGATCACCGGCGCCGGTATTGCGCGAGACGCGGCCCTGCGCGGACTCGCCGTGGCGCTGGTGGAAGCAGGCGACTTCGGATCGGGCACCAGCTCGCGAACCAGCCGATTGATCCACGGCGGGCTCCGTTACCTGGAGCAGGGCCGGATCCGCCTGGTCACCGAATCCCTGCGGGAACGCGCCCTTTTGCTCCGCCTCGCGCCCCATCTGGTCCGGCCGATCGAGTTCATCCTTCCGTTCTACCGGGAGGACCGGGTACCCCGGTGGAAGATGCGCCTCGGTCTCACCATCTATGACCTGCTTGCCGGGACGGGTAATGTGCGCCGCCACAAGACGCTGGGCAAGCGAGCCCTGCGGGAGCTGGAGCCGCTGCTCCGGGAACGGGGCTTGACAGGAGGCGCTCGCTATTTCGATGCCCAATGCGACGATGCGCGGCTCACTGTGGCCGTGGTTCGGGCGGCCGCGAGCGAGGGCGCACGGGTGGCGAACTACGTTCGGGCAGTTGGGCTGATCCGGGAGGGATCCCGGATTGCGGGGGCCCGGTTGCGGGACGAGCTGACCGGAGAGGAGACCGAAGCTTCGGCCCGGTTGGTGATCAATGCGACCGGACCCTGGACCGACGCGGTTCGCCGCTTAGAGGATCCGGCATCGCCGCCCATCCTCCGGCCGACCAAGGGCTCCCACGTTCAGGTTCCCCAGGCGCGAATCGGGAATCGCCACGCGATCCTCTTCACCAGTCCGATCGACCGCCGCCCCATATTCGTGCTTCCCTGGGGAGATTGGACCTACATCGGCAGCACCGAGACCGAAACCAGCGAGCCACCCGGGGATGTCCGCCCCTCGGAGAGCGAAGTGGTGTACTTGCTACGCTCGGCGAACGCCCTTTTCCCCGCAGCGCACCTCACCACCGAGGATGTGGCCGTCAGCTGGGCCGGGTTGCGCCCTCTGCTCGCGGGCGATCCCGGGACGCCGGCTCCGGAGATTTCCCGGGAGCACCGGATCCTGCGGGGACCCGGGGGAATGCTCACGATCGCCGGGGGCAAGCTGACGACGTTTCGGGCAATGGCCGAGGAAATAGTTGATCGGGCGAGCAAAGAACTGGGCCTCAGAGCCACTCGATCGGACAATCGGAGCCGGGACGAACTCCTTCCCGGGGGCGAAGGCGGAATCGGTCTGGCTCTTCGGGCGCCCGGCGCCAAGCTCGGCCTTTCCGAGGCGACTGTGGAGTACCTGATTCGGCACTATGGAGCGGAAACCCAGGCCCTCTATACCCTGTGCCAGGAGCGACCGGAGCTCGGACTGCCGCTGCATCCCTCCCACCCAGCCATCGCCGCCCAGGTGCTCTTTGCCCTCAAACGCGAGTTCGCCCGCACGGCCAAGGACATTCTGGAGCGCCGGATCCGCTTGAGCACCGAGACGGCCGACCAGGGAGCCGCAGCCCGATCGAAGGTGGAGGATCTGGTCTCCCGCTATTTTGCCGGTGATGAAGAGCTCCCGTGACCCGAACGTCTTCGAAACCGCCAACGCAGGATTCGCGCAGGCGTTGTACGAGGACTATCTCCGCGACCCCACAACGGTAGCACCGGAGTGGCGGGTGCTGTTCGAGAGTGGACGAGTGGGGGCAAAGCCGGAGCAGGTGGCCGGTGGCCGGTGGCCGGTGGCAGGAGCGGGGAATGGCGGGGATGGAGAGAGGACTGCCACTCCTACGGTCATCCCGCCGGCAGTGGTTCGCCCGGGTGCAACGCCGATCAAGGGCCCGGCCGCGCGCCTGGTGCAGAACATGACCGAGAGTCTCTCGGTTCCTACCGCGACGTCCTTCCGCGAGATCCCGGTCGGCAACCTGGAGCGGGCCCGTTCCGAATTCAACGCGGGGCTCAGGCAGGCCGGGCGGCCCGAGAAGGCGTCCTTTACCCATTTCGTCGCGTGGGCGGTGGTCCAGGCGATCAAGCAGCACCCAGTAATGGGTCACACCTTCGCGGTGCTCGAAGGGGTTCCCCATCGGGTGACGCCGGACGGAATCCATCTCGGCCTGGCGGTGGATATCGAACGGAAGGATGGCTCCCGCGGCCTCGTCGTTCCGGTCGTCAAGCACGCCGAGCAGATGAGCTATGCCGATTTCCACGCCGCCTACGACGCCCTGGTCGGGAAGGCGCGAAGCAACCGACTGATGCCCGACGATTTTGCGGGCGGCACCATTACGCTCACGAACCCGGGTGGCATCGGGACGGTGGCCTCGGTGCCGCGGTTGCTGGCAGGGCAGGGCTCGATCATCGCCGTGGGAGCGATCCGTTATCCGGCCGAGTTCGCGGCGGCGGCGCCTGAGACCATAGCCGAGCTCGGGCTTTCCAAGGTGATGACCGTCTCCAGCACCTACGATCACCGAGTTATCCAGGGAGCGGAATCGGGAGAGTTTCTCGGGACGGTGGAACGGTTGCTCGGGGGCGAGGAGGGATTCTACCAGGGGATCTTTGCCGGGTTCGGATTGGAAGGTGCGGACAGGACGGACAGGGCGGTCGAAGGCGTGGCGGCCGTCGTCCAGACCGACTTGGAGACGGTTGCCGCGGCCATGGCGCTGGTGGATGCCTACCGCACCCATGGACATCTCGCGGCCCGGCTCGATCCGCTGGGCCTCGAGCCCGTGGGGGACCCTTCGCTCGACCCAGGATCGCTCGGGCTCACTCCGGAGACGATGGCCCAGGTTCCCTCGAACGTTCTGCATATCGCGGTGCCCGGTGCCACCCTTGCCGACGCCTTACCGAATCTCCAAACCACCTACTGCGGCACCATTGCCTACGAAGTCGAGCACGTCAGCGACCACGATCAGCGGGTCTGGCTTCGCCGAGTGATCGAGTCGGGAACCCATCGCCGGATCCTCGAGAACAAGGAGCGCCTGGCACTGCTCGACCGGTTGATCGCGGTCGAGGTGTTCGAGCGGTTCCTGCACAAGTCCTATCTGGGGCAGAAGCGCTTCTCGATCGAGGGCGTGGACCTCATGGTCCCGATGCTCGACCTGTTATTCGACCTCGCGGCCGAGCTGGGGGCCCGGGAAGTAGTCATGGGAATGGCGCATCGCGGGCGGCTGAACGTGCTGGCCCACAACGTAGGCCGCCCGTATGTCACACTCTTTGCGGAGTTCGAGGGCGGCAAGAAGACCGAGGACGTCACCAAGATGGAGGACGACGGCACCGGGGACGTGAAGTACCATCATGGCGCCGAAGGGGCGTATCTGACCCGGTCGGGCAAGTCCATCACGGTGGCGCTGGTTCACAATCCCAGCCATCTCGAAGCCGTGGACCCGATCGTGAACGGTCAGGCCCGGGCCCGGCAGACCCAGCGCCGGGGCCGGGAAGCTCATCGGGATCCGTCGGTTGCGGCCCCGTTGCTGATTCATGGCGATGCCGCCTTCGCGGGCCAGGGCATCGTGGCCGAAACGCTGAACCTCAATGCGCTGCGAGGCTACGGGGTGGGCGGGACCATTCACCTGATCACCAACAATCAGGTCGGCTTCACGACCGACGCGCCCGATGCCCGGTCCACCCGGTATGCGAGCGATCTCGCCAAAGGTTTCGACATCCCGATCATCCACGTCAATGCCGATGACGCCGAGGGATGCCTGGCCGCGATCCGGCTGGCGGTGATGTATCGGCAGCAGTTCCACCGTGACATCCTGATCGATCTCGTGGGGTACCGCCGGTGGGGCCACAACGAAGCCGATGAGCCGGCTTACACCCAGCCGCACATGTACGAGCGGATCCGGAATCATCCCTCGGTGCGGGAGCAGTACGCCACCGCGCTGGTGGAAGAGGGGCTGCTGAGCGGGGAGGAAGCCGAGGCGCGATACGAAGCCCAGTATCAGCGGCTGATCGAGATCCAGCAGGGCTATCGGGCCAGCGCGGCCCAGGCGGCCCCAGCCCAGGCGGCGCCGGCGCGGCTGGTTCCGGGGGAGGTCGTGGATACCGCGGTTCCGGCCGACCGGCTGCTCGCGCTCAACGAGCAGCTCCTGGCGGTTCCGGAAGGATTCACGATCAACCCGAAGCTCAAACGGCAGCTCGAGCGGCGACGGGCAGCGCTGGACCCGGCCGGGGGAGGAGCAATCGACTGGGGCCACGCCGAAGCACTGGCGCTCGCGTCGCTCCTCACCGAAGGGGTGCCGGTCAGGCTCACGGGGCAGGATACCGAACGCGGCACCTTCAGCCAGCGGCACCTGGTGCTGCACGACGCGGTGACCGGGGAGGCCCATGCTCCGATTCAGCACCTCCCGAGCGCGCTGGCAGTATGCGAGGTCTACAACAGCCCGCTTTCGGAGCTGGCGACGCTGGGGTTCGAGTACGGCTACGCCACGGCGGCTTCGGACTCGCTGGTGTTGTGGGAGGCCCAGTACGGCGACTTCATCAACGGCGCCCAGGTGATCGTGGACCAGTTCATAGCGGCGGGACTCTCCAAATGGGGGGTCACCAACCGGCTCACCCTCCTGCTACCGCACGGCTACGAAGGGGGAGGGCCGGAGCACTCCAGCGCCCGGCTCGAGCGGTTCCTCCAACTGGCGGCGGAGGGAAATTTCCGGGTGGCCAACTGCACAACGCCGGGCCAGTACTTCCATCTACTCCGCCGCCAGGCCCGGCGAAACCGGGTCCGGCCGCTGGTGATCTTCACGCCCAAGAGTCTGCTTCGATTACCGCAGGCCGGCTCCCGGCTCGAGGATTTGACGATGGGGACCTTCCAGCCAGTACTGAATGACCCCGACCCGATGGTGCAGGCCAATCCCGGAAGGGTCGCCCGGGTATTGCTGTGCACTGGAAAGCTGTATTACGACCTGCAGCTCGAGGCCGCCAAACTGGGCGAGCGCCGACCGGCGATAGTCCGGATCGAAGGTCTGTACAGCTTCCTCGAAGAGCCCATCCGGGCGGTCCTCGCCAGTTATTCAGGCGCCAAGGAATTCATCTGGGCTCAGGAGGAGCCCCGGAACATGGGGGCCTGGGCCTTCATTGCCCCGCGGCTCGCCGGAGTGCTGCCGGCTGGTGCCGAGCTCCGATATGTTGGGCGCCCGGAGCGGGCCAGTCCCGCAGAGGGGTATCCCGAGGCGCACTCAGCAGAGCAGGCCCGGATGGTCCTTGAGGCGTTGGGGGAAGTGTGAATCCAAGAACTGCAATGTGTTCAATACTAAATGCAATGTAAACTTGACATAACGTAAGGATTACATTACATTATCGGTGTCCGATCCTTTCCGGAGACCGATCATGACTTCCCCGACGTCGCCCCGCCCGAAAGCCAACTGGTTGCCGGTTCTGACCGGAGTGGTCTGGCTCATCCTCTACTTTGTGGCCCGGGGGCTCCTGAAGAATTCCGAAGCCGGAACGGCGGTTCGGGTGGCGATTGCCCTCGCCCCCATCCCCGCCTTTGCGGCCTTTCTCTGGCAGGTGATCCGGGGAGTTCGCTCGGCCGACGAGTTCGAGCGGCGGGTTCATCTCGAGGCACTCGCGGTTGCCTATCCTCTGGCGATCCTGCTTCTCATGACGCTCGGCCTGCTTCAGCGCGCCATCACCCTCAAGTTCGAGGACTGGAGCTATGCCCATG
>DATECI010000187.1:0-6891 GCA_035286985.1 Gemmatimonadales bacterium | reverse complement strand
CAATCCGAAGCCCCGCGGCCAGGGCGTGGGTCACGTACTGGCAGGCGTTCGCGAGCGTGAATCCGACCTCCTGGACCGCGGTGGCCCCGGCTTCCCGGATGTGGTACCCGCTGATCGAGATCGGGTTGAAGGCCATCCCCTCTTCCGCCACGAAGCGGAGGATGTCGGTGCCGAGCCGGAGGGAGGGGCCGGCGGGGAAGATGTAGGTGCCCCGCGCGATGTACTCCTTGAGGATGTCGTTCTGAACCGTGCCGGCAAGGCGGGCCCGAGGAATCCCCCGCTCTTCCGCGACCACGACATACATGGCCAGCAGGATCGCGGCCGTGGCGTTGATCGTCATCGAGGTGGAGACCTGATCGAGCGGAATCCCCTCGAACAACCGGGCCATATCGTCCACGGTGTCGATCGCCACCCCGACCCGCCCCACCTCGCCGGCAGCCATCGGATGGTCGGAGTCGTAGCCCATCTGGGTCGGCAGGTCGAACGCGGTGGAGAGTCCGGTCTGCCCGGCACTCAGCAAGGCGCGAAACCGGCGGTTGGTCTCCTCCGCGGTCCCGAAGCCGGCGTACTGCCGCATGGTCCAGAGCCGGCCGGTGTACATCGTAGGCTGGATCCCTCGAAGGTAGGGCCAGACCCCGGGCCGGCCGGGATCGCCGGCCCGGTCGGCGGAGGTGTAGAGCGGCTTGACGGGGAGGAGCGAAGGATTCACGCGGGGGGCCGGCTCTCCCGGAGCATTTCCCCGACGAATTCCACGTCCCGCCGGGAGCCGATGACCAACGGAGTCCGCTGGTGAAGCTCCCCGGGCACGATGTCGAGGATCCGGTTCACCCCGTCGGTCGCGGCCCCGCCGGCATGCTCGGCAACGAAGGCCAGCGGGCTCGCCTCGTAGCACAGCCGCAGCTTGCCCTGCGGCTTGGCGGTTTCCGCAGGGTACAGGAAGATGCCTCCCGACACCAGATTGCGATGGAAATCGGCCACCAGCGCTCCGATATACCGGCTGTTCTTGCCCTTGATCCGGTCGGGCATCTCCCCGTGAAATCCCCGCACCGCCCGCTGGATGGCGGGAGACCAGCGGCCGAAGTAGCTCTCGTTGACGCTGTAATACATCCCCACTTCCGGGGTCCGGATATTGGGATGGGAGAGGACGAACTCGCCGATGGTGGGATCCAGGGTGAAGCCGTGGACCCCTTGGCCGGTGCAATAGACCATCACTACGCTGGAACCGTACATGACGTAACCCGCGGCAACCTGGTCGCGCCCCGGCTGGAGCACGTCCTCGAGGGTTCCCTCCCCTTCCATGGAGACACGGCGGTAGATGCTGAAGATCGTCCCGACCGGATTGTTGTTGTCGATGTTGGATGACCCGTCGAGGGGATCGAACAGCACCGCGTACTTGCCGCGCGGCGCGTTGCTGTCGGCGGTGATGAGCTCTTCGTCTTCCTCCGAGGCCATCACGCAGACCCGGCCGGTGTGCCGCATCGAGTTCTTGAGCGCTTCGTTCGCGAAGACGTCCAGCTTCTGCTGGTCTTCACCCTGGACGTTGATGGCGCCGGCCGAGCCGAAGATGTGGAAGATCCCCGCCCGCCGCACCGTCGCGGCGATGATCTTGGCGCCAAGCGCGATGTCGTAGAGCAGACTGGACAGCTCCCCGGTGGCTTCGGGGAGGCGGCGCTCCTCCTCGATAATGAAGCGCTCGATGGTGATGACCGACGTTTCGGGCAGAGCCATGCAATTCTCCTAGGGAGTCAGCTGGTAGCGGCGCACCCCGCTCCGGCCCCGCAGGGACATCACCGAATCGCCGACCTGAACGCTCACGGTCCCCTCCCGGTCGGTCCGCCATACGTCCACACCCTGGAAGGCCAGGCGGCCGAGGGCGGAAGGAGCCGGGTGACCGTAACGATTGCGGCCTACGCTGATCAGCGCCGCCCGGGGTCTGAGCTCCGCCAGCCACCCGGCACCGCTGGAGCCGGCCGAGCCATGATGGCCCACCTTGAGCAGATCGACCCGTCCCACCCGCCCTGCCAGAAGCGACTCCGCCTTGACACCCAGATCTCCCGCCAGGAGGGCCTCGAAGGTCCCGGCTCGCACCAGCAACACCGCCGAGTCGTCATTGAGGTCCTCGCGCCAGTGCACCCAGGTCGTATCGGGGTGGAGCACCCGCAGGACCACGCCATCTATCACCAGCGAATCACCGGCCCGGGCCGGCCGCCACCTCATTCCTCGCTCCGCCGCGAGCTCGAGGACCCGAAGATAGTGGGGCTCATCCGCGGGCAGGGCCGGCTCCAGGATCAGGTCGGCGGGGACCTCCTCGAGTACCGCCGGGGCTCCTCCCACATGATCGAGGTGCGGGTGGGAGAGCACCACCGCGGCCAGCCGCCGAACCCCGTGGCGGACCAGAAACGGAACGATCACCTCCCGCCCCGTATCGTGGCGCCCGTCCGCCGGTCCGGCATCCACCAGAATCCATCGGCCGGCCCGGGTCCGGATCAGCGCGGCGTCGCCCTGTCCGACGCTCAGGAAATGTAGTGCGAGGCCATCCCCGTCGTCAGACGCGGGATGCGGTACGAAGGGAACCAGCGTGACGCATCCGGCAAGCCCGAGCGCCCAGCCAACCCGGAGGGCCGCGCGCCGTGAGGTGCTGCGCCGTCCAATGACCCAAAGCGAGCCAAGGAGAAGAGCGGCCCAGGGGAGCGCTGCTGCCGGACCCGGGTTTGTCGTGATGGCGCCGAACGGAAGGCCGCTTCCGGCCCGAGCCAGCGCTTCCAGCCCTGCCAGGCCGAGCCCACCGCCGGCTGCGAGCGCCCCCGCTACCGGAGCAAAGAGCGGGGCCACCGCAACGCTCAGGATCACCGCGGGTACCGCCACGGCGGCCAGCGGAATCGCGGCGAAGTTGAGCCCGATGCCGGCGAGCGCAACCGAGCCGAGCGCGGCTGCCGTGAAGGGCGCGGTGGCGAGGGTCGCGCCGAACGAAGCGAACAGCATGCGCCAGCCGGCGGCCCGCCCGATCGCGCGATCGCTCCAGCGGGTAAAGACCATGGCGCCGAAAAACGCGGCCGCGGAGAGCCACCCGCCCAGGTCGAAAATCGCCCAGGGATCGATCAGGGTGACGCCGAGACAGGTCACCGCCAGAAGGACCGGGGGAGCGGGATGCCGCTGTCGGGCGGAAGACCAGGCCCCGATTCCACACAGGAGTGCTGCTCGAGTGGCCGGCGCAGGCCAGCCCAGAAACGCCACATAGGAAAAGACGACCGCCGCCCCGATCGCGCCGGCTTTGCCTCGGGAAACCCGGGCCAGCCGCAGCACCAGGATCGTCCACCCGAAGACCACGCCGACGTGAAAGCCGCTGATCGAGAGGAGGTGCACCAGTCCGGATCGCGCGAAGGCGGCTTTGAGAGTGGGATCCATCTCGCCCCGCCGTCCCGTCAGCAGGGCGTCCACCAGCCCGGCCCGGGCTCCGTAAAGCCGGGCCACGGTTCGGGTGAGCCAGGTGCGGAGCCGGGCGTCGAGCCCGGGCGCGCCGGCGAGAGGGACCAGCTCCCTCACCACGAAAATCCCCTCGGGCCGGCCCCCGAATCGGGCGAACGGAAGCCAGCGCCCGGTGACCTGCCAGCGCGTCCCTGCCGGGAGCAGTTTCTCCGAGCGGACCCGAAGTGCGATCGGTCCGGTGCAGCGGCGGCTTTCGATGGCTGCCGCCGCCACGCCCTCCCCTACCGGCTCGGCCAGCCTGACGGTAAGGCGGAGCACCCCCGCCCGCAGGACCGCAGCGCACGAATGCCGGCTCGCGGCCCGGGTTACGGAGCCCAACCCGAACCCCAGTACCGCCGCAGCCGCGAGCCAGGCCAGGCCGCGGCCCCGGAGGACGACCCCGGTCAGCCCGAGAATCAAAACGACGATCCACGGAGCCAAAAAACGCGAGAGGCCGGTCGCTAGACCGGCCTCGAAGAGCAACACCAGGACCAGGACGGGCCGACGACTCATGGCCCCGCGTAGAGGGCGAGCTCAGGCGCCGCCACCGTGCCGGTGAAGGTCGAGCCGGTAGTGCCGGTAAGGCGAACGCGGTGGTACTGGCCGATCGAATCGGACGGAAGGTTCAGCAGCACCAGGTGATTCCGCCGAGTGCGGGCCAGCATCGAGCCTCCCCTCCGAGCCGGACGCTCGACCACGACTTCCTCCAACGACCCGATGCGGGCCAGGTTCCGGGTCCGGGTCTGGGTCCGCACCCTTTCGATCAGCCGATCCAGCCGCCCGGCCGCCACGGCTTCCGGTACCTGATCCTTGAGCTTGGCGGCCGGAGTCCCCTGGCGGAGCGAATACCGGAACGTGTAGGCATCGTCGAAGCCCGCCTCCCCCACCAGGCTCAAGGTTTCCTCGAACTGCGGCTCGGTTTCGCCCGGAAAGCCGACGATGAGATCGGTGCTGAAAGTGATCCCGGGAATCGCGCCGCGGAGTCGTTCCACCACGCCGAGGTAAACCTCTCTGGTGTACCGGCGGAGCATCCGGCGAAGCACCGGGTTCGAGCCGCTCTGGGCGGGAAGATGCACGTGCTCGCAGACCGCCGGGGTGTCGGCCATGGCCTCGATGACCCGGTCCGTGAAGTCGGTGGGATACGGACTGGTAAATCGGAGCCGCCGGAGCCCGTCCACCGCGCCCACCGCCCGGAGTAGGTCGGCAAAATCATGGTTGCCGTCATGGTACGAATTCACGGTCTGGCCGAGGAGGGTAACCTCGGTGGTGCCTCGCTCGGCCAGTCCTTGAACCTCCCGCATGACCTCGTCGAGCTTACGGCTGCGCTCCGGGCCCCGGGTATACGGAACAATGCAGAACGTGCACTTGTAATCGCAGCCCCGCTGGACCGTCACGAATTGGCTGGGTCCGGCGATCCGGACCGGAGGGACGTCCTCGTAGTGCTCCCAGGAGCGGAACTCGGTCTCGGCGATCCGCTCTCCGGCGGCGGCGGTTCCGATGAGATCGGGGAGATTCCGGTACCCGTCGGGACCAACCACGAGGTCTACCTTGGGAACCCGCTCGAGCAACGCGGGGCCGAGCCGTTGCGCCATGCATCCCACCACGCCGAGCACCGTGCCGGGACGCTTAAACCGCTGCAGCTCACCCATCCGGCCGATAACCCGCTGTTCGGCGTTATCCCGCACGGCGCAGGTATTGACCAGCAGAACATCGGCGTCGTCGGGGCGGTCGGTCTGGCGATAACCTCCGGCGGCCAACAGGCCGAGCATTAGCTCGGTGTCGGAGACGTTCATCTGGCAGCCATAGGTTTCGATGTAAATGCGCTTCATGGCCGGATCGAAACTCCCAGATGAAAAAGCGTCGTCCGCTCGGAAAAATCGGTCCCCCCATCCCGCCAAACCCGGCTGAGCGCGAAATCCAGCTGGCCCCGTCCTCCCGCGAACTGCAGCGAGGACCCGGCCGATACGCCGGTCTCGTTGATCCCCACACCCCGCAGCAGCGAGAACGGCAGGCTGGTGCGGTAGGCTCCGAGCCGAAGCGGCCGCCGGAGGGGCCTGGCTGGATCGGGCAGGAATTCCATGCCGGCAGACCACTCGGCGGTGTTGACGCTTCCGATTCCCCCCAGGGCCACCAGGTGAGAATCGGCAACCGACCAATTCCGGAAGAGCACCCCTCCCGCGAGCTGGAGCCGGGCACCCAGTTGCAGCCGGGCGCCGCCCGAAACCGTGAGCGGCATGGAGATGGTACCGATCTTCGTCGTATCGCGCTCCACCCGCAGCCCGTCGTTGGTGCGCACCGTACCAGCCAGGGTGAGCGCGGGGAAGAGCCGGACCATCACCCCGCCGGAAAGCCCGTACCCCAGGTAGGACAGCGTATTCTGCTCCGAAGCGCCCACATACGACGTATCCATGAAGACCCGATGGCTGGAAATCCGATTGGAGCCGGTGAGCAGATGCAGCCCGAGGCCCCACTGAACCGATGCCGATTGGCGCCAGGCCAGAGCGGCGCGGAGATCACTGATGCCGCCGAGCGAGGTGATCGTATCGAGGACCTCCACCGGCAGGTCCCGCAGGGTGATGGTATCGCGCGAGGCGAGAGAGAAATTGCGGTCGGTGTAACCCGTGGCGCTGATGGCCATCGCCAGCCGGGTTCCTCCTATCGGTCCCGCCACGAGGATACCGGGATACCGATTGTCCCGGGTTGAGGCGGTCCCGAGCGGGTTCTTCGCGGAATTCCAGCTCTGCACGGTGTGGAAGCTGGCGTTGACCCGGCCCACCCCGCTGAACGAGGCGGGATTGAGCGCCGACTGCCAGTCGAAGAGCCCGAAGCCTCCCCCCGTGGCGACGGCGCGGGCGGAGAGCGGCCGAAGCGGCAAGCCCAAACCGCGCACCCCGAACTGAGATGATTGGGCCAGGAGCGGCGCCGCGCCGAGCAGCATCGGGAGAATCAGCAGCCGGCGGCTCATGGGAACCCCGGACGCGCCGACGTGGCATAGGTGAGCCGCAGCCGGGGGGCTCCGGCCGGGGCCAGCGAGGAAAAGAACTCCGGGCGTGAAAAGGTCCCGCCTTCGGGAGCCAGCCCCAACAGGAGCGTTGGGGTCAGCCCGCCCGGGCCGAACCAGGTGCTGACCGGTCCCCGCACCTCGAAGCTTTGGACCTCGGTCACTTCCGTCCTCAGGAGGTAGAGCCCGACGGTTCCGGCAAAGGCGGGCGACTTGGCGCCTACATCGATTAACACGGCACGGGTCTGGAGCTCAGCCGGATCGTTCGGCAGTCCTTTGAGCGGTCCCACCGGCGTGAGCTCGAGCGTGGCCCGGATTACGGTAGAGGAATCCCTGATGAACGCCGGGAGCCGGAACCGGAGAATGATCCGGCTTCCCGATCTGCCGCCCAGGTACAGGACCTCCGGACCGGGGACCGGCGGGGG
>DATECI010000186.1:0-2565 GCA_035286985.1 Gemmatimonadales bacterium | reverse complement strand
CCGGGTGCCCTACACGACCACCATGGCGGCCGCGGCCGCCGCGTGCGAGGCGATCGAGGCGCTGAGCAACCGCCCCGGTGAGGTGCGTTCGCTCCAGGAATGGCACACCCTAACCCGGGGCCTCGTGGCCGAGCAGCGGGCGTGAGCGCCCGGGAACGGCGCTTTGCCGCGGCGCTGGCCAAGGTGGTCCGGGGCGAGGTCAAGCGGGGCGCTTCGCTGGCCCGCTATTCCACCTACCGGATCGGCGGACCGGCCACGGTCTTCCAGCCGGCGTCGCCGGAGGACGCCGTACGGGGACTCGGGGAGGCCCAGCGGGCCGGGGTGGCGGTCTTCCCCCTCGGGCTCGGGTCCAACGTGCTGCTACCGGACGAGGGGCTCGAGGCCCTGGTGGTTCGGCTCGGCAGAGGCCTCGACGGAGTCCGGAGCGAAGGCGATCGGTGGTGGCTGGGTGCCGGATTGCCGGCACCGCTCGCGGCCCGGAAGACGGCCCAGCAGGGTTGGGCGGGCCTGCACCTTATGGTCGGGGTGCCGGGAACGGTGGGCGGGGGCGTGTTCATGAATGCCGGATGCCACGGAGGGCAGTGGGCCGACGTAACCGTCGCGGTGACGGCGGCGGATCTTTCCGGAGCGACGCGGGTCATTCCCGCCGGCGATATCCCCTTCAGCTACCGGAGGAGCGGGCTCGAGCAGTTGGTGGTGCTGGAAGCCGAAGTCCGGCTTTCTCCGGGCGATCCGGCCGCGCTCGCTGAGGAAGTGGAGCGCCTGTTTGCCTGGCGCCAGCGGGGCACCCCGTTCAACCAGCCGTGCTGCGGGAGTGTTTTCAAGAACCCCGATCCCCCGGTGCCGCCCGGCTGGGAGCGGCCCTGGACCGCGGGGAGTCTCCTGGAGGCCGCCGGCCTCAAGGGGGTACGGGTGGGGGGCGCGGAGGTCTCCTCCCTCCACGCGAACTATTTTGTGAACACGGGCGGTGCGACCGCTGGGGACGTACGGGCCCTGATCGGCAAGGCGCGCGCGGAAGTCCAGCGAAAGTTCGGGGTGGCCCTGGAAACCGAGGTGAAGGTGATTGGCCGGCTCGGGGAGGTTTTGAGCGGTGAACAGTGAACAGTGAACGGTGAACGGTGACCAGGATCGGCGACTCTCCGAGAGCCGGGCGATGACGGAGTATTTCGTGCACGAATCCGCCTACGTCGATGAGGGCGCCCACATCGGCGCCGGCACGAAGATCTGGCATTTCTGCCACGTGCTGCCCGGGGCAGTGATCGGGGAGCATTGCACTTTGGGGCAGAATGTGGTGGTGATGCCGAGGGCCCGGATCGGTAACCGGGTCAAGATCCAGAACAACGTGTCGGTCTATGAGGGTGTGGTGCTGGAGGACGATGTCTTCTGCGGGCCGAGCTGCGTGTTCACCAACGTGATCAACCCGCGGAGCGAGATCTCCCGGAAGGGGGAGTACCAGTCCACCACCATCCGGCGGGGGGTGACGATTGGGGCCAATGCCACGGTGATCTGCGGCGCCACGATCGGCGAATACGCCTTCATCGGCGCCGGCGCGGTGGTGCGGGGCGAGGTGGCACCGTTCGCCCTGATGCTCGGCGTTCCGGCCCGGCAGGCCGGCTGGATGTGCCGCTGCGGGACCCGGCTCGCGCTGGCTGGTGGGGAGGGGCTTTGTGGGGCCTGCGGCAGCCGGTATCGGGAAGCCGGCGGTCGGCTGGGCCTGATCGGAGCGACGCCGTGAGCGAACCGGCGGGGCCGCTGAAAGTCCCCTTGGTCAACTTGCGGGCGCAGCACGCCGCCATTCGAGACGCGGTGATGCCCGCGGCCCAAGCGGTCATCCAGCGGCAACAATTCATCATGGGCCCGGAGGTCCTCGAGCTGGAGAATGCCCTGGCGCGGCTGTCGCAGGTCCGGCACGCCATCGGGTGCGCCAGCGGGACCGATGCGCTCCTGCTTCCGCTCTGGGCGCTCGACCTCCAACCCGGTGATGAAGTGATCACGCCGGCCTTCACCTTTTTCGCGACCGCCGGCACGGTGCATAATACGGGGGGCAAGCCCGTCTTCGTGGACATCGACCGAGCCACCTTCAACGTCACGCCGGCGGCAATCGAAGGAGCCATTACTCCACGCACCCGGGCGATCATCGTGGTCCATCTTTTCGGGCAGATGGCGCCGATGGAGGGGATTCTCGAGCTGGCCCAGCGACGCGGGATCCCGGTGATCGAGGACGCCGCCCAGGCCGTCGGAGCGCGGCGGCGCTGCGGCGGCGCTTGGCGGATGGCGGGCGAGACGGGATGGTGTGGCACCCTGTCGTTTTTTCCCACCAAGAACCTGGGGGCCTGGGGCGACGGCGGCATGATCCTGACGCAGGAGGATGGACTGGCGGAGCGGCTGCGGCGGCTCCGGCTCCACGGCGGCTCCCGGCAGTACTATCACGAGGAGGTTGGCACCAACAGCCGGCTCGACACCCTGCAGGCGGCCGTGCTGCTCGCCAAGCTGCCCCATCTGGCCCGGTGGAGCGCCGCCCGGCGCGAACGGGCGGCCCGCTACACCGCCGCGTGGTCGGGACAC
>DATECI010000185.1:0-4481 GCA_035286985.1 Gemmatimonadales bacterium | reverse complement strand
GGGGCGTTCGAAGTCCTCACCGCCACCATTCCGGGCTCCGATCCCGTGCTCGGGAGCGAGGAAATTGTCTACAGCTGCCATCTCGATCATCAGCGGCCCGGTGCCAATGACAACGCCAGCGGCTGCGTGACCATTCTCGAGGTGGCCCGGACACTGGCTCGGCTCATCGCGGACGGGCGTATCCCGCGGCCAGCCCGCACGCTCCGCTTCGTCTGGCCGCCGGAGATCGAGGGCACGCTCGTGCTGCTCAACGGGCGCCCGGACATTGCGGCACGCATCAAGGCCGCCATCCACATGGACATGGTCGGCGGCGGGCCGGAAACGAAGTCGATCCTGCACGTCACACGCGGCCCGGCGAGCCTGCAATCGTTGATCGACGATGTCGCCGCGGCCTTCGGCGAGTTCGTAAACCAGCAGTCGGCGGAGTTCGCCGGCACGGGCCGCGCCGCCTACCCGCTCGTTGCACCGGAAGGCGGAAAGGAGGCGCTCCAGGCCGAGCTGGTCGAGTTCACGATGGGCAGCGACCATGAGGTCTATGCGGAGGGCTCGTTCCGCATCCCCGCCATCTATCTCAACGACTGGCCCGATCGCTACATCCACACCAATTTCGACACCCCCGCCAACATCGATCCGACCAAGCTCCTCCGTGCTGGGTTCATTGCCGCCGCGAGCGGCCTCGGGCTCGCAAACCTCGGGCCCGCCGACGCCCCTCGCGTCTTTGGCATAGTGAGGAGCGCGGCTCTCCGGCGGCTAGCCCGGCTGCTCGAACGCCGCGCCGAGCTCTCAGCCAACGAAGCCGCGAACCTGGCCCGGTTTCATCTGGCAAGCGAGCGCGCGGCGTTCCAGTCCCTGGAGCGGTTCGGGGCAATGACCGAGGCGGTCAAGCGGGAGGCGGATCTCTTCTTCCGGGGGCTCGAGCAGCTGGTGCCTGTTCCGGAGGCTTCCTCGGAGCGGCGAGATCCACGGATACGAGATTCACGGATATATGAGCGCACCGGACTCCAAGGCCCGATGTCGGTCTTCGGATATGATTTTCTCCGGCATAAGC
Organism: Gemmatimonadales bacterium; assembly: GCA_035286985.1. Lineage (GTDB taxonomy): Bacteria > Gemmatimonadota > Gemmatimonadetes > Gemmatimonadales > GWC2-71-9 > JABFSM01. The sequence goes on along the minus strand of DATECI010000185.1, from coordinate 3,433 downwards.
TCGGCGCCGAAGCGGCCGGGGCACTCCGACTCCCGGGGTTCGCCGGCTCCCGGGGAGACGGAGCCGAGTACGCCTACGAGGTCCTCAACCTCGTGAACGGGTCCCGCTCCGTGTCGGAGATTCGGGACGCCGTCTCGGCGGTGTACGGGCCGATTCCAGCCGATATCGTGGCCGAGTATCTGGAGGCGTTGGCGGCCGTGGGCGCGGTGCGGCTACCCCATCGCTGATCGACCTGACCTTCCGGAGTGACCGGGAGGTATCCGATGCAACGAGGGCGGCCAGGTGGCACCGCCTGGACCACCTCCCAGGGACCATCTGCGATGCCCTCTTCGACTCCGCCCTCGAGCACCCCTGGCCGGAAGCCGGTCACGTCGCAGTGCCCCCGGTGATGCCGATGGGGTTGCGAGACGGAACCACGCGGGCGCCGAAGACGCGGCCCCGCACCACCGCCTTGCCCAGCGCCACGGCCACGTCGCCGCCGAAGTCGCGCACCGTGGTGAAGCCCGCCCGCACCGTCTTGAGCGCATTGGCCGCGGCGACGAACGCCCAGTCGGCATCGGTCAAGGTCACCGGCTCGGAGAACGAGGTCGCCGAGATCTCGACCGAAAGGTGGGCATGGAGATCCATGAAACCCGGCAGCAACGTTACGTCGCCCAAGTCGATGATCCGGGCACCGGCGGGTGCCAAGGCCGGGTTCACCGCGGTGATCCGGTCGCCCTGGACCACAACGGTGGCATTGGTCAGCATCCGGCCGTTAGTCACATCCAGCATCCGGGCCGCCCGGATCACGACGGGTTGGTTCTCCTGGGCGAGAGTAATCGAGGGCAAGAGCACGAGGCCAGCGACCAGCAGGAATCGAGTACGCACGGGGTTTGGGGGAAAGGGAACGGGGAATCTATCACCCGAGCGGCTTGATCGCCCTGCGGCTAACTTCCCTTGACGATGAAACCGCTCGGCGGAATCGCGCTGCTGCTCGTCGGGGGTGCTGGAGCCCCGCTGCTCGCCCAGGCCATACCAGGTGATTCGCCGTCGCGAGCGCAGATCATCGCCGCGGCGAAGGACATCATGCAGGCGGCCCGATACTGTACCCTCGTCACGATCGGGCCGGATGGCCATCCCCAAGCCAGGATCGTCGATCCCTTCCCACCCGACTCGGATCTTACGATCTGGATCGCCACCAACCCCCTGACCCGCAAGGTGCAGGACATCGGCCGCGATCACCGGGTCACTTTGCTGTACTTCAATCCAACCGCCTCGGAATACGTCACTGTCCTCGGCACTGCCGAGCTCGACTCGGATTCGGCGCACAAGGCCCGGCATTGGAAACCCGAGTGGGCGGGGTTTTACCGGAATGAGAATCGAGGCGAGGACTACCTGCTGCTCCGCGTCAGGCCCTCACGCCTGGAAGTGGTGAGCACGCAAAGAGGCCTGCACAACGACCCGAAGACGTGGCGTCCCGTCGGTCTCGACCTCCCGCTAGCCCTCCCCCCCAAATTCTGACCGCCGCGCTACGGTGTCACTTCGCCACACATTCTATGTCATTTCATCTCGACGCCCGACACGACCCGGTCTAAGTCCCGAGCGCCATGCCACTTGCAATGGTCTCCATCAGGCGCGATAAATGCGCTTGGCCACGCGTATGAGGTTCCCCATTCCCCTCCTCCTCGCGGCCCTCACCACGACCTGCTTCGACGGCTCCATCGGGCCGTCCAACGGCTATCTGGCGCTTGGCACCTGGGGCGGAGACAACGTCGGCGTCATTGTCACCGATGAGGTCACCCACGTCCACGTCGGCTGCACCTTCGGCGATGTTCCGGGGAGAATCGCGCTGGACGCTACCGGCCGATTCACAGTGGACGGCAGCTTCGTGCTGCGGGCCTACCCGATCATGATCGGCCCCGAGCTTCCTGCCCAGTTCAGCGGCCGGGTGTCCGGCCGGATCCTCACCATGGCAATCGCCGTGAACGATACCGTCGAGAAGAAGGTCGTCGCCCTCGGCCCGATCACGGTCGTGTACTCCCGGACTCCGAATATGGGTCCCTGTCCGATTTGTGTGACCCCTCGTCGGATCCCGTCGTTGTCCCGCCCTGGCACTTGACGGAACTACAGCGGTGTGTCTGGATCGCGGCGACCCTTTGCTCAGCCTGCGGCCCTTCCGCCGAGGCGCGCCTCCGGAGCGCGCTCGAGGCCGAATACGGCGGGCAAACGAGAGTGGAGATCGGCTTCGTCCGAGATCGACGCCACCTCCAGGTGTTGCTGGATGGGCCCACCTTTGACAGTCTCTCCGACGCGCTCGTTCCAGAGAAAGCGGTCGAGATTGCTCGGCGCATCCCGGCCGGATACCCGCGCGCCGCGAAACTCCAGGAAGTGACGGTACGGTTCGTCAGGTTTGTTCCGGAGAAGGGGCGCTCCTGGTGCTTTGGGAGATCCACCACCCTTCGCATGATGGCGAATCCCGAGTCTCCCGACCAAGAATTGGCCATCGCCGGGGTGGACTTCAATCCCGGCCCCTGTCTCCTGCAGCCTTCCCTGCTTCCTCCGGTGGGGTGCACCTCGTGCATCAGGCCCACTCGGTAAGGTTGACCTATCGCGCCAGCGGATCCGGCCGAAGCTGGAACTTGATCACCTTGCTGGTCGTCCCCTTCCCGCCTTCCAGGTGGAACGGGGCCCGGGTGCTCACCGTCGTCCATAACCCGCGCCCCTTCCACCCCGTTGCTGGATCGTCGATCCGCCCGTCCAGCCACTTGGTGAAGAACCCCAGCGGATAGGGCACCCGGAGCACCACCCAGCGCCCGTTCTGGAGCACGAGCAATCCCTCCGACCCGTTCCCCGTGTTGATCGGGACATTGGTCCCGAGCCCGAGCACCCCGAACTGGTCCACCCAGGTGTAGTAGCTCGCCTCGGCGCTCCCCGAATCGCTCACTCCCTGAAGCTGAGGCAGCGGCTCCGGGTAGAAGGTCCACCCCTCGGGACAGTGCTGCCCGGTAGCAGTCGGGCCGTTGAGTGGTCCTCGACACTTCCTCCGGTCGAAGCTCGCCAGATGCCCGCTCGCGAGCGCCGCCCAGGCCACCCCGTTCCGGTCGACGTCGAATCCCCTGGGGGAGAATCCCTGCACCGGCGCCTGTGGGTTGTTCCAGGGCAGCTCGTACAGCTCCGCCAGGGCGCTCTGGGGCGGGTTAGGTCCCGGCGCCAGCCGCACCAGCGACCCCGGGAAGCCGAGCGATGAGCCCCACACCGAGCCGTCCGGCACCGGCGCCACTCCGTAAAACCCTGCCGCGATTCGTTTGTCCCGGGCGGGATCCACCGGCTGGTCCGGCTCCACGTATTCGTCGCGCTTCCCGTTTCCATTGGCATCGAGAATCAGCGCGGTCCACCCCTGGGCGCGCTCCTCGTCGCCGGTTTGGTCGAACAGCTTCGTGTTGAGCCACCCCAC
>DATECI010000184.1:0-8212 GCA_035286985.1 Gemmatimonadales bacterium | reverse complement strand
TGTGCTCGTGCTCACGATGCACGACGATCCGGCCTACCTGCGGGCCGCCCTCCTGGCCGGCGCGTCCGGCTACGTCGTCAAGCAGGCGGCCGATGTCGAGCTGTTGACCGCGATCCGCGCAGTGCACCACGGCCGCACCTTCGTCGATCTCACGCGTCCCGGCGCACCGGCGCCGGGCCAGGAGGTCCGACCCTTCTCCCGCAGCGCGCCGGAGGCCGGGAAGCCCAGGCCGCTGAGCCGGCGTGAGGGCGAGGTGCTCCGGTTGCTGGCGCAGGGGCACACCAACCAGGAAGCCGCCGACCAGCTGGCCGTGAGCGTCAAAACCATCGAGACCCACCGCAAGCGCTTGAGTGACAAGCTCGGCCTCAAGAGCCGCGCCCAGCTGTTCCGCTTCGCCCTCGAACGTGGCCTGCTGGCGCGCGACGCGGCTGTGCCAGTCAACGAGTAGCCGCCGGCCCTTGCCCGGGGTGTCAGGGATTCCCCGACAAGTCCCCCCCCGGGGGGGTGTTTTCCCGATACCACTGTTTATCTCACGTCCTAGCTTGTCCTTGGAGAATGGACTCGGAATCACCCTCCGCAGGATTGGAGAACGCGCTGGGAATCTGGTGGATCGGAGATCCGGCCTCATGACCGCTCCAGATAAGCCCATTTCTCTGGTCCTTATCGACGACAACCGGCTGTTGCGCGAGGGGATCGCGGCGATGATCCGGACCCAGCCCGGTTTTAAGGTCCTGGCTGCCTCCGCGGATGTCGACGAGGCGCTCGCCAAGGCGCGGGAAGCCAAGCCGGACGTGATCCTTCTGGATTTCGGGCTGGTGGACCGCGACAGCCTGAGCCTCACCGCAACGGTCCATGACGAGGTTCCGGGGGCCCGGGTGATCATCATGGGTCTCCTGCCCGCTCAAGAGGATGTCGCCACCTACGTGCGAGCGGGGGCGTCCGGCTTCATCATGAAGGACGCTTCGTTCGAGGATTTTTTCGCTACCATTCGCGCCGTGGCTCGCGGCGCCGAGGTCCTGCCCCCAGCGCTGACTACCTCGCTCTTCTCGCAAATTGCCCGGAATGCGGTCGGGGGGAACAAGGCCCAGGCCCTGGAGGGCGTGCGCCTGACCAACCGGGAACGCCAGGTCATTGCCCTCCTCGGTGAGGGCCTGAGCAACAAGGAGATCGCGACTCGGCTGCACATCGCGGTTCACACGGTCAAGAGTCACGTGCACAATGTCCTGGAGAAACTGGCGCTCCGGAGCCGTCTGGAGGTGGCGGCCTTCAGCCACGCGGCCGGAGGAGTGAACCCCTTCGAGCCTTAGCTTCCCGCCTCAAGCCTCGCTCTTCCGAGCGGGTCCCTAAATGGTCCTTCCGACCGATGGTTGACCCCCTGCCCGGCCCCCTACATTGGTACGTGGACTCTGCTCATGTTCCCGCCCCGACCTGTTGCACGACTCCGGTCGTGAAGGCCATCTCGCTGGTCCTCATCGAGGACAACCCGTCAGCCCGGAAAGGCGTCGTAGCCCGCATCCGGGCTCAGCCGGGCTTCCGGGTCCTCGCCACCTCGGCGGAGCTCGAAGTCGCCCTGCGGAAGGTTCGGGAGACCAAACCGGATCTGGTGCTCCTGAATCTGGGGTGGGAGGGCGACGGGAGCCTGATGCTGGCGGGCGCGTTGCATGGGGTAGTGCCGGAGTCCCGGGTGATCATGATGGGCCTGGACCGGCTTTACGCGGATGTGGCGAGCTTTGTCCGGGCCGGGGTCTCCGGGTTCATTATGGCAGACGCGTCGTTCGACCGGTTCCTCAGCACCATCCACTCGGTCGCCCGGGGGATCCAAGTCCTGCCATTGGAGCTGACCGGTTCGTTGTTTGGCCAGCTTAATGGGTACAGTGTTCGGAGACGCCCCAGGCGAACGCCGGGCGGCAAGCGGCCCGCCAACCGGGAACGAGCCGTCACCGAGTTGATCGTTCAGGGCGAGAGCAACCGGGCAATCGCCGCCCGATTGGGGATCGCCCTTCACACCGCCAAGCGCCACGTCCACCAGGTGTTGTCGAAGCTGGCAGTCAACAGCCGGCTGGAAGTGGCTGCCTTTTCGCAATCCGGGGCGGGAGTCCCTTCTAGTCCCTTCTAGTCCGTTCGATCTGGATCGCATTCCACCCGTTTGATCGATTGTCCCTTCGGGCCTCCTCCCCTGACATTCATCGTCTGCGCGGGGCCCTCTACGCGGTACTATGGGTGGGCAGGCCGTACGGTCTGCCCTCCTCCCTCCTTTCGGCGGGGGGAGTCCTTCGGGAGGCGCCGGTCGGATCGCTCCGATCTGGCTCTGGATCGGCTTAGGTGTTAGGTGATGGATTTGTTGTTCTCGGCGATTCCGGTTGCGTTGTGCCGTGGCGGACCAGGAAAAGCCCTCACTTTTTGCACGAGGCCCAGATGACCGCATCCGTGGCGAGCAATCCGGAGGGTTCGACCGACACCGACGCCTTCATCGAGGTAACCAATGGCTCTTGCGACTAGGAGTCTCATCTTCGCGGGGGCGGTAGCGGTGGGGTGGTATGCCAACGGAGCAACCCGGGCCGACTCCACGGCCATGGGGATGGCGACCGGGGCCGGAGCGACTCGCGACTACTTCTCGATCCGGACGGTCGCGGGGGGGCAGCACATTTTCCGGTTCGACACCTTCGGCAACGAGTCGTTCTGGACCGACACCCTCCATTTGAACGAGGTCGTCGAGACCGCGGTCGATCCGACCACGGCGCTCCAGGTCGGCCTCAAAGTGGATGCAGGCGTTCTCCCCCCTGGTCTCCTGCAGCAGGTCGATCTCAAGAGCCCCGCCACGATGGTTGCCCTTCTCAAGCTGAACGCGATTGTCGGCGTGAAGGCGGAGGTCGACGCGAAGAATCACATCACCCGGCTCGGGATCACCTGCGCACTCTGCCACTCCACCGTCGATAACTCCGTCATGCCCGGCATCGGGCACCGGCAAGACGGCTGGCCGAACCGCGACCTGAACGTCGGGGCGATCATCGCCCTCTCCCCGGTACTGCCGGCGGACCAGAAGGCCCTCTACAACTCGTGGGGCCCGGGGAGGTACGATCCGCGCTTTAATCTCGATGGAAAGAGCCCCCCGCTAGTGCTTCCTCCCGCCTACGGACTCGCGGAGGTCAAGAACGTGACCTACCCGGCGGAGGGGTCGATCTCGTACTGGAACGGCTCCGTTGCGGTCACCCAGAGGCACGGCCACGGCAACTTCGCAGACCCGAGGCTCGGCATCGACATCCGGCAGTCGCCCGATTTGGTGGGACCGAAGCTTGCCGCCCTGCGCGCGTACCAGCACAGCCTGAAATCCCAATAGTGAAGTAGTCCTTCCGAGCGAGGCCACAATCCAGTCGAACGAGCGATTCCGCCCGACTGGCGCTCTCGGTAGGATTACTGGTCGACCTGACCTTTATCCGGATCAGGGCAGGTAAAGGGTATTCACTGGAAGGAGCACCTTATGTTCGCCTTAGCGGTCATTTTGCTCGTGGCTTGGCTTCTCGGGTTCGGCGTATTCCATGTGGCGGGAGGACTGATTCACCTCCTTCTGCTCGTCGCGGTGATCTCCATTCTGTGGCACTTCGTCAGAGGACGTCGTAGCGTAGTCTGATCGGTGGCTGAACTGCCGCTGGCGCTCAGGTAGGCAGCCCGACTCTCGCCCGGGTCTTTTGGGCGAGGAAATTGGAAGGGGCGTTCAGCGCCCCACACTCTCGAGGAGCCCGCATGTCGAAACACCTCACGCTATCCATGATCATGGCCGTCGCCGCGCTCGGTCTTACAGCACCCCTCAACGCCCAGGGCAGGACCGCGGTCAGCAGCGCGGAGCTCGATGCCGCCCTCGCGGCACGCCCAGCCGGCAATCGGGACGCGGTCCGCGAATTCCTCACGACGGACCAGGCCCAGAGGGTAGCCGGCTGGATGGGAATCAGCCCTTCGGAGCTTTCGGTCCGAGTCGCTACGCTTGACCAGGCGTCGCTGAACCTGATTGCCCAGCGAACCGGGGTCGGTGACCCGACGCTCGCCGGCGGCGCTAACACGATCGTCATCAGCACCACGGCCATTATCATTGCCTTACTGATCCTCATACTCCTGGTCAAGTAGCGCGGCCGCGCTGACGGACCGGTGCGAGCCATCGCCCGGCTGGTCACGGCCGGATTGTGGTTCACGACAGGACTGGGCGGTGCCTCGGCACTGGCCCAGTCGTCGCTTTCAGGTCACTCCACCGCCCAGCCTGCCGGGCTCGACGTGCCCTACCTCCCCCAGTCGGTCCTGCTCTGCGGGGGGGCGGCCCTCGCCATGGTCGAGCGGTGGTGGGGGCGGCGCGGAGTGTACGCTCAAGACTTTGCCACGCTGGTCCGCCCGGCGCTGGGCGGCATTCTCACCACCGACCTCGCGTCGGCTGCCGGTTCCAGGGGCTGGGACACCAGCGTCCTGCGCGGCACGCCGGAGCTGGTCCGGGAGAACCTCCGGGGCGGCGTTCCGGTGGTGGCCCTCATCGAGGTCGCCCGGGATCGTTACCACTACGTCGTCGTGCTCGGCTGGAGCAACCGCCACGTGGTCTTCCACGATCCCGCCGGTGCCCCATTCACCCGGCTCGATGAGGCCAAGTTCCTCACTCGCTGGACCGGGGCCGACCGCTGGGCATTGGTGATTCGGCCGGCGCCGGCAGCCGCCGTCACCGCGAGTGTCGAAGGCACGCCGCCGGCTCCGGCGGACTCGATGCCCTGTTCTCCCTGGCTCGATCAGGCACTCGACGCCGTGGCAGCCAATCGACTGGATGATGCCGCTCGGCTGCTTGCGGAGGCCGGGCAAGCCTGTCCTGCCGAACCCATGGTTTTGCGCGAACTGGCCGGCGTCCGATTCAAGCAGGGACGTCATGCCGAGGTCATCCGGCTGGCTGCCGAGTACCTGGCGCTGGTTCCCGGCGACGGACATGGCTGGGAGCTCCTCGCGACCAGCCGGTATCTCACCGGCGATCGAGACGGCGCGCTCGACGCATGGAACCAGGTTGGCAGGCCGATCGTGGACCTTGTCCGAATCGATGGGGCGCGGGGAATCCGATTCCAGGGGATCGCCGGTTCGATGTCGGTGCCTCACGGAACGGTGCTCACTCGGTCCCGTCTGGCGCTCGCCCGACGCCGCTTGGCGGATGTCCCTGCGCTCCGCCGAGCGGCGGTGGAATACCAGCCGGTCCGAGGCGGCATCGTCGAGGTCCGAGTGGCAGTGGTCGAACGCCCCGTGGTGGAGCGGGCCTGGTATCTGGTTGCGGCCGGGGCGATCCGAGCCATTGCTCAGAACGAGGTGGGCCTCGAGATCGCCAGTCCAACCGGGGCGGGAGAGCTCTGGACCGCGAACTGGCGCTGGGAACCCGCCCGCCCTCGAGCGGCTTTTCGAGTCGACATGCCCGTGGATCTCGGAGTCCAGGGGGTGATCGGAATCGAGGGAGCCTGGGAGCGGTTTCGCTTTGGGCTCGATACCGCGACGACCACGGTCTCCGAGGAAACTCGGCGATCTGCCGTGGTCGGGTTTGGTGGTTGGGTCACCGTTGCGGTGCATCCGTCGGCCGGCCTTCGGCTCGAGCGATGGTCGGGGAATAGACACTATCTGGCGGCCTCGGTTGGCGCCGAGCTCCGCGCTCGGGACAATCGGTTCGCGCTCATCGCGACGAGCGAGTACGCCGTCGCGCTGTCGACCCACCCGTCGTACGCGCGGGGCGGCACCCGCGCGAGGTGGGCTTCCTCTCTTGGGCTGGGCCGCGCGGCCTGGTCCGCTCAGTTCGGATTCGATTGGGCGAGCCCGCATGCTCCGCTGGGAACCTGGCCGGTAGCCGGCGGGAATTTGTCCTGGATGATTCCGCTCCGGGCGCATCCACTCACCGGCGGCGGACTCCTTTCTGGCCGGAGCGCCGGCCGCGGGATCATCCACGCGGGCATCGCAGGCGACCATCCCGTCTACCGCATCGGGCCGCTGGTGCTCGCCGCCGGCGTGTTCCTCGACGGAGCCGAGGTTATCGCGGCAGCGGATGGCTCGCCCACTGGCCGCTTCTATCTCGACGGCGGCGCCGGCATTCGGATCGGGATTGCTGAGGGGCAACTGGGCGTGCTTCGAATTGATCTGGCGAGAGGTCTGCTGGCGGATCGGGGCTCGGCGCTGACCGTTGGCGTCCACCGAAGCTGGCCGCCGTTCAAGCAAGGGGTCCGGGGAGATGACCCACGATGACGCCACCTGGCTCGCGGCAAATCCCCGGCCCCTCGGTCCCGACGATGCTTCTCGTCGGCATCTTCCTGATTCTGGTCACCGCTGCCCTTCGCATCGGGGCCGGATTGCTGCTCCCGATAGCAATCGCCGGTCTGTTCACCCTGCTGCTGGATCCGCTGGTGCGAGCCCTTCGCAAGCTGGGGCTGTCCACGACCGTCGGCGCCGCGCTGGTGGTCTTCGGCACCCTGGGGGTCCTCGGGACAGGTGTCGGGCTGCTCGCGGGGCCCGCGGCGGAGTGGGTCGAGACGGCGCCCAAGACGCTGGCTCAGGTTCAAACCAAAGTCCGGCGCTTGCTCCGGCCGCTTCAAGAAACGGCCCGGAAAGTGGATCAGGCCACCGAAGCCGCCACACCGGGGGGCGTCCCGACGGTGCAGCTCAAGGCGCCGGGGGTGCTCCAGCGGCTCCGCGGGAGCACCACGAGCTTCGTCGCGACGGGGCTCACGGTCATCTTCCTGACCTATTTTCTGCTGGCCATGCTGCCGGCGTTCCGGAAGAAGCTCGCCGACCTGGTAGGAACCCGGGCGGGGGCCAGGAACATGGAGGAAGTACTGACCGAAATCGAAGTGCAGATGTCCCGGTACCTGCTGCTCAATACGCTTACCAGCGCGGGCGTGGGACTGGCCACCTGGGCATTTCTCGTGGTCGTGGCTCTCCCCCACGCGCTGCTCTGGGGTGTGGTGGCATTCCTCCTCAACTTCATCCCCTATGCCGGTGCGGTGGTGACCGTCGCCCTGATCGGGATCGCCGCGCTGGTGTCGTTCGACGACACCGGGAGGGTCTTCCTGGTGGTGGGAGGATGTGTGGCCATCAACCTGCTGGAAGGCTACCTGGTCACCCCGCACCTGATGGGGAAGCACCTGCCGCTCAATCCGGTCGCGATCTTCGTGAGCCTGCTGTACTGGGGCTGGGTGTGGGGGCCGGCCGGAGCCCTGCTGGCCGTGCCCATCACGGTGATGCTCCAGGTGATCTTCGCGCGGATCGAGCGGTTGCGCCCCCTTGCCGTCCTGCTGGACAGCTGATTCCCCGTCCCACTTCAGGCCCGTTTCTTCACCCCGGCCACCACCAGACCGACGCCGGCGACAATGGCCAACGCGCCAGCCCATCCGGGGATCGTCTGGTGCTCGGACGCCGTGACTTTCAGGTCGCCGACGCTGAGCACGTCACGCTTGGTGGTAAAACTCCCTCCCCGCAGGAGGACGAAGGCGCCGAGAAAGATGAGGATGATGCCCGCGATACCCATTGGACGCATGGAGCCTCCGACGTAAGTGAGCCGTACCGGACGGGGTTCTCCGGTCTCGCGAAAGGTGACGGGGCGGGACCTCGGGCCCCTACGAAGGGTAGAAAGTCCCGGTCGATTCACCATCCATCGAAGGGTGGGCTTGGGGACTAGCCCCGACGACGGATGGTGGGCTGCCGGGCAACGACTATGCTTCGGGGACAATCACGCAGGTCTACCAGAGGAGTCGCCAATGCCGTTCCGAATCTCTAGGATGGTTACCGGGGTGGTGCTCGCGTCCGCCCTCGCCGGCACCGCGCAGGCCCAAACCAGCCGGTTCCACATCGGTCCCCGGGTGTCCTACCAGTTCGACCTCGAGAAGATCGGGGTGGGCGCCCAGTTCAGCGCCCCGATTGCCCGGCACCTCGAGTTCTATCCGTCGGTCGATTACTTCTTCGTTTCCGAAGGCTCGTTCTGGAGCCTCAACGCCGATCTCAAGTACCGCATCGCCGCGGCGTCGGTCCAGTGGCTGTACCTCGGCGCCGGACTCAACCTCGCCCGCGCCAGTGGCGGCGGAGCTTCCGACACCCAGGCCGGATTCAATGGGTTCGTGGGCGTGGAGTCGCTCAAGGGCCGGGTGCATCCCTTCGGCGAGTTCCGCTTCACTGTGGGGGACGGCTCCACGGCCCAGATCGCGGCTGGCCTGAATATCACGCTGGC
>DATECI010000183.1:0-2451 GCA_035286985.1 Gemmatimonadales bacterium | reverse complement strand
GTATAGCCGGTGGCGCCATAGATGAGACCCTTCACGCAGCCGCCAGGATCTCCACGAGTACGCCCAAGTCGATGTTTCCTCCGGAAACCACACAACACACCCTCTCGCCCGGGATCCGGCCGGAGCAGGCGGCCGCAACCGGCACCGCCCCTGCCCCTTCCGCCACGACATGCACCCGCTCGATCAAGGTGCGAATCGCCTCCCGCGTTTCCTGGAGCGAGACTACGGCGGCGCTGTCGACCAGCCGCCGGACCAGCGGCCACATTTCCGGAAGCAATCCCGAGCCGCCGATCCCATCCACGAAGCTCGGGGTCCGCTCGACCGGACACGGCCCACCCGCCGCGAGCGCCGCGGTGAGCGGGGTCGCGGTTTCGATCTCACAACCGATAACCCGGGCTGTGCTCCCGGATTCCCGCAGCGCGCTCCCGATCCCGCAGGAGAGTCCGCCGCCGCCGAACGGTACCAGAACCGTGTCGACTTCCGGCAGCTGCTCCAGGATCTCCCACCCGATGGTGGCGTTGCCTGCGATGACTGCCGGGTTGGCGACTGGATGGATGAAGGTGCCCGGCACGTCGGGGTAGTGGTGCTCCTCGAGCACTTGCCACCAGCGCTCATACGGTACCGGCAGGATTCGGGCGCCGAGTTTTTCGAGCTTGGAGAGTTTGGCGGCCGGCGCCTGGTTGGGCACGATCGCCGTAAACGGGAGTCGGCGCTCCCGCGCGCACCAGGCCAGGCCCAGCGCCATGTTTCCGGCGCTCGCGGTGTAGATCCCCTGGGCTAGAGTTTCGGGTACGAGGGCGCCGATGGCATTCCGGGCTCCCCGGATCTTGAAGGAGCCCACGGGCTGCAAGGTCTCTAGCTTGAGCCAGATCGCATTGGGCGGTAGGGCGGTCAGGCGGTCGGGGCGGTCAGGGCGGTCAACGCGGTCGGGCGGTCCATTCGACACAGGTAGTCGGATCAGCGGGGTTCGAACGGCGGAGTCGTAGATCCGGCCGCGGGCCTCGGCGAGCGCTTCACCCGAAATAAGGTCCGGCAGAACGGGCTTCACCGGCGGCGCCCTCCGCGACGGGGGCGATGGTTGCGCCGCTCGTGGGCCCGCATTCGCCGGGCCGGCTGGCGCAGCAACGCCTTGAGCTCCTCCAGCGTTTCCGCCCGCACGGGCGGCTCTCCGCTCCGCATCACCTCGAACCGAGCCGGCCGGTCAAGCTCCGGAAGCTCGCTCGGGCTGAGGCGGCGGGCCTGGCCCTCGCGCAGAACGAGCCGGACAACCGCGACTCCGCCATCGATGTCGTACTCGATTGCCACCGCGTCGCCGTGCAATCGCACCATGCCGGGGAGTGCGTCCAGGCGCCGCCGCTCGGCCTCGGGCACGAGGGCTTCCGGCTCGAGCCGGAGGGGCGTCTTCAGGAAATCGTCCCAGGAGCGCATTCCCTCGAGCTGCGCAGCTATCCCGCGATGGAGCTCCGGCTCCGCCCCGATGTCCAAAGCGCCACCCGACCGGCGCCACCACTCCCGCAGTATCGAGGCCGCGCGGCGGAGCTTCGGCTGATCGGGATGCGGGGTCCGGCCCTCGAGCACCGCGGCCGCGAGCGCGTCGCGGGCCGAGCCGACCAGCGGGTCAGGAATCCTTCCCCGGAGCGGCTCGATCTCGGTTTCCAGGTCGAAGCCGAAGTAGGAGAGCCGGCGCGAAACCGAGAGCTGGAGGTGCTTCCGCGGGCCGGTCAGCACGACGGACGGCGGACCTAACGCAGCATGCCGCCGCACCAGCTCATAGGAGAGGGTCGTCCCCTCCACCGACGCGCGGGGCACCCCAAACCGGTCGGCGAAGAAGCGGATGCTGCCCGCGATCGCGCCCCAACTCCCCGCCACCGAGGTCTTCGCCACCCGGACCTCTTGCCCGTCGGCGGTCTGCTCGTCGATCACGAGGTCGAAAGGCATCCACCTTGCCAGCAGGTCCGCAAAACGAGCCCGCAGCTCCCGATTGGCATAGGGCAAGGTCCGGGGCAAGGGGAGCTCGAGCGAGCGATACACCGAAGCGGTGCCCATTGCGATGTCTTCGATCGCTTTGATCAGCACTCCGCGCCGCTCGCCCCACTCCTCCAGGTCTTCATCGAAGACGTGGCGCGGCAGGCCGTAGACCTGGCCCAGCGAGCCATGCTGATTGACCGCTTCAGTATAGAGGTTGTAGGCGGTGAGGTGGTCGCTGCCTTTCACTTCCGCTCCATGGAGGTCCCGCTCCTCCCGGGTCATCCGATGGAGCGAATCGATATTGGAGCATACTGCGACCAGCGGAACGACGTCCGGCTCGGCCTGCACCAGGAGCTCGGCCCAGGAGCGGTCCACCGGCATGGCTTCCACTTCGCGGCCGTACTCGGTAAGGCGCCCATTCTCGATGAGACCCCGGCCGGTGAGCAGGTCCACGGCGCGACCGTAGGCGATCCGGTCGAGCGG
>DATECI010000182.1:0-6989 GCA_035286985.1 Gemmatimonadales bacterium | reverse complement strand
GCGGCGGGTCGTGCGCCACCTGGAAAGTCCCGCCTCACGCCGCCAGCCCGCCTTCCCCCGGGTTGTGGCTGCGTTTCCACTCCGGGGCGAGACAGCTTGCGGCTGTGGCCCTCGGGCGTAAACCAAACGTCTCCAGCTCGGGGTGGTGGATGGTTCCCCCGTTGGGGACGAGTCCCCGGACCCGGGACGCAGCTGGGAACGGAGGAGGCTCAAATGCGGATGCAGAGGATGGGCACGGTCGTAGGGGCTCTGTCGTGGCTGGCGTTCGGCCTGCAATTCGTGCTGGGGAAGGCAGCTTTGGTCGCCCAGGACATTCAGGTCGACATAAACCCTGACCGGAGTGGTAGTGGACCGGCGTGGTACGGGCTCTGGTGGGTGTGGGTTCTGATAGCCGTTTTCATCATCGTGATTGTGGCGCTCACGACCCGCGGGAGTGGGAAGAGGTCAGCCTAAATGCGTTGACGTCGTTCGCTCTCTTCAAGCAAATCTTCCGGCCGCGGCGTATTATCCGTATCAGGTCCGTACGCCGTACCGCGTCCCGTTCCCACCATCCCCGTCCAGAGTCGCCTTATGACCTCTCGCAGCCTGCTCCTCCCACTGCTCCTCCTGGCCGGCACGCCGGTCCCGGCTCGCCCGCAAACCGCCGATACCGCGTTGTTCGGATCGTTGGTGTGGCGCAACCTCGGCCCCCTGCGAGGCGGCCGCTCAGTGGCCGCTGCCGGCTCCGCCGCCCGGCCCCTGGAGTACTACATGGGCACTACCGGGGGCGGGGTGTTCAAGACCGTTGACGGGGGAGAGAATTGGACCCCGGTGAGCGATCGTTACTTCGGGGGGACGATCGGGGCGATCGCGGTGAGCGAATCGAATCCGGATGTCGTGTATGTGGGCGGCGGCGAATTCCCGATCCGGGGCAACGTGTCGCACGGAGACGGGGTCTACAAGTCCACCGATGCCGGCCGCACCTGGACCTACCTGGGACTGGTGGAGACCCGCCAGATCTCCAAGATCCGGATTCACCCTCGCAACCCGGACATCGTCTACGTCGCCGCGCTGGGACCGGTCTTCGGGCCGAGCCCCCATCGCGGGATCTACAAGAGCACCAACGGCGGGAAGAACTGGAGCAAGCTGCTGTTCCGCAACGACACCACCGGCGCGATCGACCTCTCCATGGACCCGAGCAACCCCGAGGTGCTCTATGCCGGGTTGTGGACCGCCTACCGGAAGCCCTGGCAACTGGTGAGCGGAGGAACCGGCAGCGGCGTGTTCAAGAGCGTTGACGGCGGCCGGACCTGGAAGGAGCTGACCCGGAACCCCGGCCTGCCGGCGGGAATCATCGGGAACATCGGCCTTTCGGTCTCTCCCGCCAATCCCCGCCGGGTCTATGCGATCATCGAGGCGGACTCCGGTGGCGTGTTCCGCTCGGACGACGCCGGCGATACCTGGGACCGGGTCAACTCGGACCGGAGCCTCCGGCAGCGCGCCTGGTACTACAGCCGGATCTACGCCGACCCGCAGGACGAAAACACGGTCTACGCGAGCAATGTCTCGTTTCAGCGGTCCAGGGATGGAGGCCGGACCTGGCAGCCGATCCGCGCGCCGCATGGCGACAGTCACGATCTCTGGATTGCGCCCAACAACAACCAGCGGATGATCGAGTCCAACGATGGCGGCTCCAACGTGAGCACCAATGGGGGCCGCACCTGGACCGATCAGGAATACCCCACGGCGCAGTTCTACCACGTCACCACCACCACCCATTTCCCCTATCGGGTCTGCGGCGCCCAGCAGGACAACAGTACCGCCTGCCTGCCGAGCCGGCCCCTGTTCGATGCCGACCTCAAGGACTACTACGATGCCGGCGGGGGAGAGTCGGGGTACATCGCGATCCGGCCTGATAATCCGGATATCATCTTTGCGGGGAGCTACGGTGGATTGCTCACCCGGAAGGACACCCGGACCGGCCTGGAACGGAATGTGAACGCGTGGCCGCTCAACCCCATGGGCCACGATGCCAAGGACGCGAAATACCGCTTCCAGTGGACCTTCCCGATCGTGATCTCACCCCACGACCCCAATACGGTGTACGTCGGATCGAGCGTGATCTTCAAGTCCACCGATGAGGGGGGCAGCTGGACCGCCATCTCACCTGACCTAACCCGCAGCGACCCCCGCACCCTCGGCCCCTCGGGCGGGCCGATCACCAGGGACCAGACCAGCGTCGAATACTACGCCACCGTGTTCACGATCGCGGAGTCACCCCTGGAAAGGGGGGTGATCTGGGGCGGGAGTGACGACGGCCTGATCCACGTCACGCGGGATGGGGGTGCCACCTGGGCCAACGTCACGCCGAAGGACCTGCCGGAATGGACCCGGGTCTCGATCATCGAAGCGTCGAGCCATGGCAAGGGGACCGCCTACCTTGCCGGCAACCGCTTTCAGCTGAACGACTACGCGCCGTACCTCTACCGGACGACCGACTACGGGAAGACCTGGACCCGAATCAACACCGGCATCGCGCCAAGCGAGTTTACCCGGGTGATCCGGGAGGACCCGGTCCGGGCCGGCTTGCTCTATGCCGGTACCGAGCGCGGCGTCTGGGTGTCGTTCGACGACGGCGGCCACTGGCAGCGGCTGCAACGCAACCTGCCCCCGGTTCCGGTGCACGACCTGGCGGTCAAGGAGGGCGACCTCGTGGCCGGGACCCACGGCCGGGCCTTCTGGATTCTCGACGACCTCTCGGTGCTCCGGCAGTATGCGCCGGGCTTCGCCGACAAGGAAGTCCAGCTTTTCAAGCCGCGGGATGGGTACCGCATCACCCTGGGTGGGTTCGGCTTCGGCTTCGGCGGCGGGGGCGGCGGCAGCCCCGCGGCCGGGGCCGGCCCGGCACCGCTCACTGGGTGGGACGGCGCGGTGATTCACTACTGGCTCAAGCGCGGAGGCCAGCGGGTTACCCTCGAATTCCTCGACGCGGGGGGACAGGTGATCCGCCGGTTCTCGAGCGAGCAGGACTCGGTGGCGCGGGCCGACTCGCTCCGCCGGGGTGCAAGCCGCGCCGCCCGCGACTCCCTGAATCGCCGGATCGCCGACAGCTTGGCCGCTATGGGCGTGATGCCGGGCGCGGTCCGTCCCGACACCACCGAGCCGAGCCAGCAATCGGCGGGCTGGCGCTACACTCCGCCGCCCCGCCTTCCCAACCGTGCGGGAATGAACCGCTTTGCCTGGAGCCTCCGCTCGGAAGATGCGGTGGGCTTTGCCGGGATGATCTTCTGGGCGGCCGGCACGACCGGGCCCGTGATCCCGCCCGGCACCTATTCCGTCCGCCTCACCGCCGGAGACCGGAGCGAGTCGCAAACGTTCCAGATCCTGCGCGACCCGAGGGCGAACGCCACCCAGACCGATCTCGATGCCCAGTATGCGTTCCTGATCCAGGTGCGCGACAAGACCTCGGAAGCCAACAATGCAGTGCGTACCATCCGAAACGTCAAGGCCCAGCTCACCGCGCGCCGTCAAGCGGCCGGCAACCGGGGTCCTGCGCTCGACCGGTTGGGCCGGACCCTCGAGGCGGACCTCTCCGCGGTGGAGGCAGAGATCTACCAGGTGAAGAACCGGAGCGGACAGGACCCGTTGAATTATCCGATCAAGCTCAACAACCAGATCGCGGCGCTGGCCGGCGTGGCGGGAAGCGGTGAAGCACGCCCGACGGCGCAGACGATCGAGGTATTCCGCATCCTCTCCGAGCAGCTCGATGTCCAGCTCAAGCAGTTAAACGAGCTGCTGGGAACCCGATTGGCAGCGGTGAATGCAGAGCTGTCGAGGCTGCAACTGGACCGGATCACGCCGGGGACCGCCGAGCTTCAGTGAGCTGGGTCATCCCGCCAGGACCCTTCCCGGGGAGGTGGCTCCGGCGAGCCGAGCGAGCCGGCGGGCTCCTCCTGGCCCTGGCCGCCTGTGGACCGGGAGGCCGGTCCGGCCCGATCGAGGAGCTGCTCCCCGCGCCGGCCGACACCCTGGTAACCCAATGGACCGAGTATCCCGCCGCAGTGCCGGCCGCAGGGCAATGGGTGGTCGTGTCCGCTGACTGGGATGCCGCCCTGCTGACCGACTTCGCCGGAAAGACCCTCACTCCGCTTGGCGGGCCCCGGCAACAGAGCTACCTCCACCCCTTTCACGTCTTTGCGTTTAGGGACACGGTCTATCTCGCCGACTGGGGCAAGCGGCGCAGCACGGTCTGGACCTCCGAAGGGAGGCTGGTGGACTCCACCCCCTTTGTGGACCGCCTCCGGGGCGCGTATGTGCGGGCTCGCGATGCGGCGGGCCAGCTCTACTTCCAGGTGGACCCGCAGCCAGGACGGGATGGGAGCGGCAATCGGGATTCGGCAGCCATCGTCCGCGCCCCTCCATCGCTCAACCGATTCGATACTTTGGCAAAGCTGGCGCCGCTCGAGGTCGCCCGGATCCAGCGCGAAAACGCCACCCGCTTTGAGCAGCGGATCTTCAGCGGGAACGACCTCTGGGGGGTCTGGTCCGACGGGACGGTCTGGACCGCGAGGAGATTCCGGAACCAGATCACTTGGGTGGATTCCCGAGGCCAGAGAACCAACGGCCCTCTCCTCGCTGATCCGGTTTACGAGGTAACACCCGCCGATCGGGAGCTGTATTTGCGAAGCTATCCACCTGATCTTCGCCCCAAGGAAACCGATCTTGCCTGGGCGATCATCTTTCCACCCTTCACCGGGGCGTTCACCACCCCCGATAGCCTGATCTGGTTGGAAAAGAGCAAACCGGCGGCGGATACGTTACGGCGGATTCAGGTGCTGGACCGATCGGGTCAATTGCAGCGGGTCCTGGTGCTCCGGGGGCAGGGCAGGCTGATCGCGGTCGGGCCTGGGAAGTTGCTGGTGGCGGAAAGGGCTACCGAGGGCATGCGCTTGATGGAGGTTCGCGTTCCAATGGCGTCAACGGTCAACAGTCAACCGTCAACGGGACCAACCCCATAGAGGATATCCGCGTGCTAGAGCAGGTCCCGTTGACGGTTGACCGTTGACCGTTCCCGCTTCTCCGGCTCCCCCTTCTCCGCTCCACTCCGCGCCCTTCGCCGCCGGTCAAACCACCGCCGCGTGATGTCCGCGGCCATGTGCCGGGCCCCCAGGCCGAAGGCAAGGCCAGCCGCCAGCGCGACCGCCCCCAGAATGAGGGTGAATGCCGCGGTCACGATCTCCGGCGCGACGCCGAGCTGCTGGACCGCCATGAAGATGGCGATGGTCACGACCGAAGCCTTGGCGATCTTGGCCAGGACCGGTACTCCTTCCACTCGACCCGCCGAAGCGAGCACGACCGCGCGCACGAATTCTCCCACGATCATCCCGAGGATCACGATGACGATCGCCGCGATCAAGGTCGGGATGTAGGACAGCATCGTCCCGAACATCAGGTTGATGCTCTCCAGACCGAGGGCGCTGCTCGCGAGCAGGATCACCACCAGCATCACCATCCAGAAGAGCAGTTTGCCGACGGCGTGAATGGGATCGAGTCGGGTTCCGGTGCGGTCCATTGCCTCTGACAGGCCGCCTCGTTCAGCCACTTTGTTGAAGTTGAGCCGAACCAGGAGCGAGTCGGTCCACCGCTCCACCAGCCGAGCCAGGAAGTAGCCGGCCACCAGGATTGCGATCGCGCCCAGGACCGCGGGGAGGATGGCCAGGAGCTCGGATCCCCCGAGTCGTAGCCGCTGCCAGAGTTCGTTCACCGCGCCACCTCGATCACAAGTTTACCGAGCTGCTCGCCCCGGGCCATCCGCTCGTAAGCCAGCTTGCCCTGCTCCAGGGGGACGACCGAATCAATAACAGGCCAGAGCTTCCCGCCACGAATTCGCCCAATTACTTCGGTGAATTCCCGCCGCGAGCCCATGGTCGAGCCAAGCAGGCTCCATTGGAACCAGAACAGCCTCCGGAGGTCGAGGCCGACATCGGGCCCGCTGGTTGCCCCACAGGTCACCAGTCGGCCGCCCGGGGCGAGGGCCTTGAGCGAAGCATCCCACGTCGCTTGGCCCACCGAATCCACGACCACGTTCACGCCACTCCCGATCCGGGTCCTGAGCTCCCTGACGATCGCCTCCGCGCTCTGCTCCGCGTGATTGAAGAGCAGATCGGCTCCGAGCTCGCGGGCCTTTTGCAATTTGCGCGGGGAGGAGCCGGTGACGAATACGCTGGCTCCCAACTCCTTGGCGACCTGGAGGGCAGCGAGCGCGATCCCGCCACCGGCACCCCAGATCAGCACCGTTTCTCCCCGGACCACGCGTGCTCTGGTCGTGAGCATCCGCCACGCGGTCAGGGTCGAGAGTGGGAATCCCGCCGCTTCGGGCCAGGGCATCTGGTCGGGGATAACCGCTACGTTCCGTTCTGGAACGGTAAAGAGCTCCGCGCACATCCCGGGAATGTGCTCGCCGATAATCCGGTATTCACGGCAATTGGGGTCCTGGCCGGCTTCGCACGCTCGACACGCCCCGCAGGAGATTCCTGGGTTCACCGCGATGCGATTCCCGACCCGAATCGTTGCTACAGCGGGGCCGACGGCCTCGACTACCCCCGCACCGTCGGTGCCCACAACGTGAGGAAAGCTCAGGGTAATGCCCTTGACCCCCTCGGTGAGGAGCAGGTCGAGGCGGTTAAGGGCGGCGCAGCGGACCCGAATAAGCACCTCGTCCCCCGCAGGTGGAGCCGGAGGCGGAAGATCGAGGAGCGCGAGGTGCTGGGGCCCGCCAAGTCGGGTTAGGGCCAGGGCCCGCATGCGGCAGAACTCCGCCTTGCAGATGGAGGAAAGTTGTGCAAGATATATCAGCCCATTCGCGAAGGCGCCGAAGCGCCTCTCCCCTCTGCGGCGGGGCCTGCCGCAACCGAGCAGCCGGAGGAAGCCAGATGGCCGCGTTCCGCAATTCGGAGATGGGATGGTCCGGGTCCGGGTGGATGGACCCCATGCCGTCGTCCACTCCCCCC
>DATECI010000181.1:0-6263 GCA_035286985.1 Gemmatimonadales bacterium | reverse complement strand
TGAGGTAACTTGTAAGGATGAGAGCTCCTCGACCGCGGGTCTTGGGGCATCGGGGGGCTTCGGGCCATCGACCGGAAAACTCGCTGGCGGCGTTCCGGGAGGCCATCCGGCTTGGACCTGATGGGGTCGAGCTGGACGTTCAGACGACCTCCTGCGGCCGGCTGGTTGTCTATCACGATTGGGAGGTCCCCGGGCTGGGCCCGATCGCCGGGCTCCGGTTCGAAGCCCTCCGGGAGGCATGGCTGTCCAACGGCGAGCCGATTCCGAGTCTCGAGGAAGCGCTCGAGGAGATTCAGGGGGCTGGCGGGGCTGGAGGACCGTCCGGGGGCCGGGCAGTCGAGGTCTGGATCGAGCTCAAGTCCCTGCCCCGCTCCGCGGACGGGGCTCTTCTCCAGGTCATCGAGGGATCTCCGGCCCCTGCTCGTTGCGCGGTGCACAGCTTCGACCATCGGATCGTGGCAAGACTGGGCGAAAAGCGACCCATGCTCCGGCGGGGGATCCTCTCGGCTTCCTACCCGCTGGATCCGGTCGGCCCGATGCAAGCGGCAGGAGCCAACACCCTGTGGCAGGAATGGCATCTGGTCGATGGGGAACTCGTGGCGGCGGTGCACCGTAGTGGGGGCGAGGTGATGGCCTGGACCGTCAATGACGCCGAGGCGGCCCGGCGACTGGCGGAGCTTGGGGTTGATGGGCTCTGTGGCAACTGGCCTGAACGGCTGCGGGTCCGTTAGAATGGCGGGTGGCGAGGAGCAGGTGGCGGGTGGCAGGTGGCGGGTGGTAGGTCGCGGGTGGCAGGTGGCGCGCTGGGAACCATCTTCGGACTGGTCTCCATGAGATCACTTCACATCTTCGGGTTCCAGACCCTTGGGCTGGTCTGTGCAGGTACCCCCCTCGCCAGGGCCCAGGAGCCGGCGCGGATCGCCTTCGAGAGCTACGCCCTTTCCAACGGGCTCAAGGTGATTCTCGCGCCGGATCATTCGGCCCAGGTGGTCGCGGTCGATGTCTGGTACAACGTGGGGTCGCGGAATGAAGCCAACGGTCGAACCGGGTTCGCCCACCTCTTCGAGCACATGATGTTCCAAGGCTCCGAGCATGTGAAAAAAGCGGAGCACTTCAAGCTGGTCGAACAGGCGGGCGGGTCGGTCAACGGGAGCACGGCGGAAGACCGCACCAACTACTTCCAGGTCCTGCCATCGAACCGGCTCAATCTGGGACTCTGGCTGGAAGCAGACCGGATGCGGTCGCTCGCGGTCACCGACACGAACTTCACGAACCAGCGGGAAGCGGTGAAGGAAGAGCGGCGGCTCCGGGTGGACAACCAGCCGTATGCCGCCGCGGTGTTCGAGGGGATGTACGCGCTGGCCGACAGCGCGAGGTGCTTTCCCTATGCCCACTCGGTCATCGGGTCAATGGCCGATCTCGACGCCGCCAAGACCGAGGACGTCAAGGGGTTCTTCGACCTCTACTACACTCCCCGCAACGCCACGCTCACGGTGGTGGGTGACTTTCAACCGGCCGAGGCGAGACGGCTGATCCAGGAGTACTTCGGGGCGATCCCCAAGGGGAGTGACCCGCCCCCGGTCCAGTGTGACCCGGGATTCAATGCCGGCGAGATCCGGCGGCCCTGGCCCGATCCCAAGGCCAACCTACCCGGAGTGCTGCTCGGCTATCGGATTCCCGGGTATCGCAGCGAGGATACCCCGGCGATCGAGCTGCTGGCCACGATTCTGGGCCAGGGAGAGAGCTCGCGCATCAACAACGCCGTGGTCCGGGAGTTGAAGCTAGCCCAGTTCGCGATCGTGCTTTCCAATCCCGCCAGTCCCCGGCGGGGGCCCGGGATATTTCTGGCTCTGGCGATTGCCAACCAGGGCGTTACCCTGGACTCGCTGGAGGCCGGCCTCGGGGCCGAATTCCGGCGGATCGCGACCGAGGGGGTATCCGCAGCCGAGCTCACCAAGGCCCAGAACGGGTACCGCACCCGCCTCATTACTCAGCAGCAGCAGGTGCTGGCCCGGGCGGAAGCGCTGCAATCGGCCAACCTCTTTCTGGGCGACCCGGAAGCGGTGAATACCAACTGGCGGCGCTACCTGGCGGTGACGGCGGCCGACCTGCAGCGGGTGGCCCAGCAGTACTTCAAGCCGGAGAATGCGCTGGTGCTGCTTATCACTCCAGGGGCGGCACAATGAAGACCCAGGCTATCGGCTATCGGCTATCGGCTATCGGCTTGAACGCTATTGGCTATTCGCTGTTCTCCATTGGCTATTCGCTGTTCCAGCTGTCCAACGACCTGGTAGCCCAAGAGTATCCCAAAACTCCGCCGCCCCCGGGGCCGCTGGTGGCGGCGCCGTTTCCGCCGTTCCGCGAGACGGTGCTGCCCAACGGGCTGCGGCTGTTGGTGGTGGAAAGCCGGAAGCAGCCGATCGTGTCGCTCTCGCTCAACTTCCCGGCGGGATCGATCTCCGACCCTGCGGGCAAGGAGGGCCTGGCCGACATGGTGGCCGGACTTCTCACCAAGGGCGCCGGAAACCGCACCGCCGAGGAGGTGGCCGAAGCGATCGAGGGTGCGGGCGGGGTGCTCACCGCTTCGGCTGGAGCGGACTTCCTCTCGATCAATTCGACGGTGCTCACGGGGAGCCTCCCGCTGGCGTTCGAGCTGCTTGCCGACGCGGTCATGCGGCCTCGCTTTGCCGAAACCGAACTCACCCTGCTCCGCCTCCAAACGCTCTCCGGGCTTCAGGTGGCGCTGACCCAGCCGGAGGAGATCGCCAATCGAGCCTTCCGGCGGGCGCTTTACGGCGATCATCCCTATGCCCGGAGCACGACCCAGGCATCGGCGCGCGCGATCACCCGGGACGATCTGGTGGCCCTCCACCGGGACCGGCTGCGCCCCGCGGGCGCTCTCCTGGTGATTGCAGGAGCGATCAGTCCGGAGGAAGCCCAGCGCCTAGCCGCCCGGGCATTCGAGGGCTGGACCGGGCCGGCTCCGGCCGCGATCTCGAGCGCCGCGCCGCGTTCCCCCGGGAAGACGGAGCTCATTCTGGTTCACCGTCCGGGCTCGGTCCAATCCAACATCGTGGTGGGCAATCTCACCTATCTCCCCAACGATCCCCGGCTGTACGCCGCCGCGGTCGCGAACCAGGTGCTGGGCGGGGGCGCGTCGAGCCGTCTGTTCCTGATCCTCAGGGAGGAGAAGAGCTGGACCTACGGCGCCTATTCGCGCTATAGCAGGCGAAAGGGGGTCGGTTACTTCGCGGCGAACAGCGAGGTCCGAACCGAAGTCACCGATTCGGCGCTGCGGGAGATGCTTCACCAGATGCGGCGGATCCGGTCGGAGCCGGTGCCCGCGGCTGAGTTGGCGGCGGCCAAAGGGGCGCTGGTGGGACGGTATCCCCTGATCATCGAAACTGCGGACCAGGTGGCCGGCGTGGTGGCGGAGGCACGGCTGTACGGCCTGCCCCCGGATTTCGTCCAGACGTACCGGGTCAGGCTGGGCCGGGTGAGCGCGGCCGAGGCTCAGGCCACGGCCCAGTCGACGATCCATCCCGACAGCCTCACGATCGTGCTGGTGGGCGACGGCACCAAGATGTACGAGCGGATCAAGGACATCGCCCCGGTCACCCTTCTCGATCCGGAAGGCAACCGGCTCACTCCGGAGGATCTCCAGCCCAAGGCGGCCGCGCTCGACCTCGATCTGGGAGCGCTGGTGGCGCGACGGGACAGTTTCACGATCATGGTGCAAGGGAATCCCTTCGGCTGGCAGACCAGCGTGCTGGAGCCGACGCCCGAGGGGTATCGGTACACCGAGACCGTGCGGCTCGGCCCGGTGGTGGACCAGACCACCACGCTCGAGCTGGACAAGGCGGGCGGGATGCGGAGCGTGAAGCAGACCGGCAAGGTTCAGGGCCAAGACGTCACGATCGACGTGCAGTACCGGGACGGGCGGGCAGTGGGCACCGCCCGGACGCCGGACCCGCGCACCCGGGAGATCCAGTCGGTAACGATCGATACCGCGCTGGTGACCGGCACCATCGACGACAACGCGATTCAGGCCCTGGTTCCGGCGCTCCGGTGGGCCCCAGGCGCCAGGTGGACGATGAACGTCCTCAGCGCGGGGCAGGGCCAGATCAAAGTCTGGACGCTGTCGGTTTCGGGAACCGAAATCCTGACTATCGGAGGCCAGGCGGTGGAGGTGTATCGGACCGACCTGGCGGGGGGCGCTGCGCCGCTCACCCTCTGGGTCACGACCCAGGCACCGTACCGGCTGATCAAGATCGGAGTGGCGGGGCAACCGGTGGAGTTTGTGAGAGTGGGGCGCTGAACTGGAACTGCGTGAACTGTGAACAGTGAACGGGAGCTGCTCGAGTGGACGAATCAGGGAGGAACATGAAACGGATCCTTTGGGTTGTTGCTCTCACCGCCTGCGCGCAGGCCGGGGCGCCGGGCGCGGTGAGCCCGGTGCCGGCGGCCCAGAGGAAGCTCACCGATACGCTGAGCTCGGAGCGGCCGCAGTACCCCTCGACCTACCGGCGGAGACCTAACCCGCCGGTGCTGATCCGGAACGCGACCATCCTCACCGCGGCGGGCCAGGAGCTTGGCCACAACTCGATCCTGTTCCAGGACGGCAGGATCAGCGCGATCGGACCGAGGGTCGAAGCCCCGGCCGGGGCGATGATCGTGGACGGGACCGGCAAGTTCGTCACCCCGGGCATCATCGACACCCACAGCCACCTGGGAGTGTACGCCGCGCCTGGGACGGCGGCGGAGAGCGACGGAAACGAGGCCACCAACCCGGTGACCGCGGAGGTGTGGGCCGAACACTCCATCTGGCCCCACGACCCGCAGATCCCGCTCGCGATCGCGGGGGGCGTGACAGTGATGCAAGTGCTGCCCGGGTCGGCCAACCTGATCGGGGGACGCTCGGCCACGGTGCGGCTGGTGCCGGCCCGCACGGTACAGGACCTGAAATTCCCGGGCGCGCCGTACGGGGTAAAGATGGCATGCGGGGAGAACCCCAAACGGGTGTACCAGAACCGGGGTCCCTCGACCCGAATGGGGAACATGGCGGGGTATCGCGCCGCCTTCATCCAGGCGGAGGAGTACCGGCGGAGGTGGGACAAGTGGCTCAAGGACCGGAAGGGCGACCCGCCCAACCGGGACCTCCGGATGGAGACGCTGGCGGGTGTACTCAAGGGCGAGATCTCGGTGCAGAACCACTGCTATCGGGGCGACGAGATGGCCCTGATGCTGGACCTCGCCAAGGAGTTCGGATTCACGATCCGGTCGTTCCACCACGCGATCGAGGCCTATAAGGTGGCGGACCTGCTGGCCGCGAACGGCACCGCGGCGTCGATCTGGTCGGACTGGGGCGGGTTCAAGATGGAAGCGTTCGACCAGATCCTGGAAAACGCGGCGCTGGTGACCCAGGCGGGGGCGCGGGCAATCATCCACACGGACAGCCCGGACGGGATCCAGCGGATGAACCAGGACATGGCCAAGGCCTATTACGCGGGGCTGCGGGCGGGGATCACCCTCACCCGGGACCAGGCCCTCCGCTGGATCACCGCGAACCCCGCTTGGGCGCTCGGGATCGACCAGTGGACCGGGACCCTGGAGCCCGGCAAGATGGCCGACGTAGTGCTCTGGTCGGGGGACCCGTTCTCGGTGTACTCGAAGGCGGAGAAGGTCTGGAACGAGGGCTGGCTGGCGTTCGACCGGCTCAACCGGCAGCACCAGTATGCGACGGACTTCAATCTGGGGCAGGCGATGCCTGGGATCGGACGATGAACACCGTGAACAGTGGAACAGTGAACGGTGAACGGGCCGCCCCGCCCCGCCACCCGCGATGCAGCCTCCTCCTGGCTGGCACCGCTTTCGTCCTCATGGCCCTGCCGGACCAAGCGCGGGCGCAGACGATCGCCATTACCGGGGGGACAGTATACCCGGTTTCCGGGCCAAAGATTCCCAATGGGACGGTGCTGATCCGGGACGGCAGGATTGCCGCGGTGGGAGCGAACGTCGAGATTCCCGCCGGCGCGGTGCGGGTGGAGGCCAGCGGCAAGTGGGTCACGCCGGGGCTGATCCACGCGAATGCCGGTGCCGGGTTAGGGGTGGCCGGCCTGGGCGGGTTCAGCGAATCGCGGGTGGAAGGACAAGTCAACCCTTCCTTCAACCCGGCCGAGGCGATCGATCCGGCGTCGTTCACGATCCCGGTGGCGCGGACCGGGGGCATCACCAGCGCGCTGCTGCTCCCGAACGGCGGGCTC
>DATECI010000180.1:0-3014 GCA_035286985.1 Gemmatimonadales bacterium | reverse complement strand
CAACTCGCCGCCACGCTCGACTCGGCCCGCCGATGAGGGCCATCCTCTGGCTCGGGGCCACCGCGATCCTTACGGCTCTGATCGGTCTCGCGGTGGGTGCCGTCCCGCTGCCTCCGGGAGACGTGCTGGCGGGCCTGTTGTCGCCCGAAGCACCTTCGGCCGCCATCGTGCGAGAGATCCGATTGCCCCGGGTGCTGTTGGCCTTCCTGGTAGGCGGGAGCCTGGGCGTTTCCGGCGCAGCGCTTCAAGCCCTGGTTCGGAATCCTCTGGCCGATCCCTTTCTTCTGGGTATTTCGGGGGGCGCCGGCCTGGCTGCGGTGGTGGCGATGGGGCTGGGCCTGGCCGGACCATGGGGAGTTCCCTTGGCAGCTCTCGCCGGCGGTCTCGGCGCGGTCATGCTGGTGTACCGCCTGAGCACCGTGGCCGGCCGGCCCCTCGATCCGAGGGTGCTGGTGCTGGCGGGGGTGGTGGTGAGTGCCTTTACCGGTGCCTTGATGACCGCGGTGCTGACCCTCTCCACCGCCGAAGCCCTGCGCAACGCGTTCCTGTGGCTCCTGGGGGGATTCTCGGCCGCTTCCTGGAGAACGGTCACGGTATTCTCGGTTTACGCGGTGGTCCCGCTCTTGGGCCTCATCGGATCGGCCCGGGCACTCGATCTGCTCTCGCTCGGAGAGGAACCGGCCCAGTCACTCGGGCTCGACGCGCCCCGGGCTCGGCGGATCGTGTACCTGGCCACATCGCTGCTTACCGCCGCGAGCGTGGCGGTGTGTGGGGTCGTAGGATTTGTCGGCTTGATCGCCCCCCATGCGATGCGCGGGCTGCTGGGGCCGGCTCACCGCCGGCTCCTTCCCGCGGTCTTCCTGGCCAGTGGGAGCTTCCTGGTGCTGGCCGATGCCGTCGCCCGCACCGTGGCACGTCCCCTCGAGCTTCCGGTGGGCGTGATCACCGCGCTGGTGGGCGTTCCTCTCTTCGCGGTGCTGCTCCACCGCTCGCTGCGATGATCGTCTCGGCAAGGGATCTCTCGGTCCGCTATCCCGGAGCGCCCTCCCCGGCGCTGGCAGGGGTAGACCTTGCGCTTGGCCCGGGAGAATTTCTGGCGGTGGCCGGACCGAACGGGTGCGGCAAGACGACGCTGCTCCGCGCCCTGCTGGGGCTGGTCCCGCTCGAGCGGGGCGAGGTCGGGTTCGAGGGAACTCTCCTCGGGAAGTGGCGGCGGAACGAGCTGGCCCAGCTGGTAGCTCTGGTGCCGCAGCGGGAAGAGACTCCCTTCTCCTGGCGGGTCGAGGAAATGGTCGGCTTCGGCCGGTATGCCCGGCACGGCCCGCTCAGCGCCATGACCCGGGACGATCGCGCCGCGGTCGAGCGGGCGCTCCTGCGGTGCGACCTCACCGAGGTGCGGGGCCGCCGGGTGGAAACGCTCTGGGGTGGCGAGTGGCAGCGGGTGCGGATTGCCCGGGCGCTTGCCCAGGAGCCGAAGCTGCTGTTACTCGATGAGCCGACCTTGTCGCTGGACCTGGGACACGAAATGGGGCTGTTCGAGCTGGTCCGACGGCTGGTCGGCGAAGGGCTTGCGGCTCTCATCGTCACCCATCACCTCAACCTCGCGGCGCGCTTTGCCGACCGGATGCTCCTGCTCGACCGGGGTGGGGTGGCGGCCACCGGAACGCCGGCCGAGGTGATGGGAGCGGAGCTGGTCTCCCGGATCTTTCGCTGGCCCGTCAGCATCGTGCCGCTCCCGGATGGGGTCCCCCAAATCGTTCCGTTGCGCGATTATTCTTGAGGCATGCAGGCGCCAGTCGGAATTCGATCCTCTCTTCTCGCGGTGCTGATAACGGGATTCGCCCTGGGCTGCGCGGCGACAACCCCGTCCCCGCCTCCGCCGCAGGACGTGTTGGTCGTTCTCAATGCCGGCGGCCCTTCGCTCAGTCTGATTCCGGTTCCGGGTGGCGGCCCGGCCGAGACGGTGCCCCTCGGCAATATCGGGGGCATCCCCCGCGCCCTCACCGCCCACGGGAGTCAGGTGCTGGTGACGACCGGGGCCGGAAGCACGGTAGCACGGCTGGACCTTTCCGAGGGCCTCTCCGCCGTCGTTTACCAACTTCCTTCCGGTGCCGGCGCCGGGGGAGCCGGGTTCGTCAACGATACCCTCGCCTACGTCACCAACCCGGGCAGCGGCCGGGTTACCCGCTTCAACTTCCGCACCGGCGATACGGTCAGCGTCGCAGTCGGCCAAACTCCGGTGGCCGTCGCGCTGGCACGGGGCCGCCTGTTCGTGGTCAACGGCAACCTCGATCCCGGCTGCCCCTTTGCCGAGCCGTGCATTCTGGGGCCGAGCTGGCTCACGGTGCTCGATCCGATCGCCGCCACGGTGCTCGACTCGATTCCCCTGGTCGGACCCGGCAATGCCCTCGCGATCGAGGTGGGGGGCGACGGATTGCTCTATGTGTTGAGCGCCGGGATGCGCGACGGGGCCGGGTCCCTGGGCCGGGTGAGCATTGTGGATCCCGTCCTGCGCGCGGAGGTCGGGAGTTTTGCCGGATTCGGAGAGTTGCCCAACAATCTCGCGTCCGACCGGCGGGAGCGTCTTTTCATCACGTCGGAGGACGAGGGGCTGATGGAGTTCAATACCCGGACCCGGCGAGTGGTGCGGGGAGCCGGGACCGGGATTCCGCTCCAGGCTGCGAGCGCCGCCGCAGTAGATGGAACCGGTCTCATCTATGCCGTGGAATCGGGCTCCTGCTCAGGCGTGGCTCCCGGCCGGGTCCGGATTTTCCGGCCCGACCTGACCGAGCTCCGGGTGGTCGGGACGGGGCTCTGTTCCATCGCTGCCACCCTCGTCAAGCTGCTCCCTCCGCCGGAGTAAAGCCGGGCGATGCCGCCCGTTACCACCGAAGCGGTCGTCCTCTCGACGATTCCCTACCGCGAAACCTCCCGGATAGTCCGGCTCGCGACCCGCGACCTGGGGGTGCAGAGCGCGATCGCCAAAGGGGCGTTGCGGCCGCGGAGCCTATTCA
>DATECI010000179.1:0-2936 GCA_035286985.1 Gemmatimonadales bacterium | reverse complement strand
ATGCTCCGGGCTCCGACATCCGGTATCAGTGCTGTTGACCAATAGCTAATAGCCAATAGCTAATAGCTGATAGCCCATAACCGCCACTCCGCTGCTCACCGGGACCCTCATGCCCTTCCAGACCCAGGTCGTCCCCTCCGCCCCGGAAGCTCACCGCACTCCTCTTCTCATCGTCATCGTTCCCGAGGCCGCCCGGCCCGACTCGCTCCGCCCCCTCGATAGTCAGAGTGGCGGGGCCCTCGAGCGCTGCTATGGGGCCGGAGATTTCGCCGGGAAGAAGGACGAGACCGCCCTGCTCTATCCCGAGGGCGACCGGCCCCGGCTTCTGCTCGTGGGCATCGGCAAGCCCGACGATCTCCGATCCGCCATCCGGCGGGCCGCCGCCGTCGGTGCCAAGCGGGCCCGGACCCTGGGTGTTCCCGAGGCCGCTCTCTTCGTCACCCCCGAGGCTGGCGGCTCCCTGTCGGGCCGGGAGATCGGCCAGCTCACCGCCGAGGGCGCAGCCAAGGGGGCCTGGCACTTTCCCGATTTCAAGCAGCCCCCGGAGGAGAAGAAGCCATCCCTCGAGCGGCTGGACTTGCTCGCCTCCGCCGATGTCGTCGCGTTCCGGGAAGGGCACCAGATCGGTGCCGCCATCGCCGAGGGACAGGTCTTCTGCCGGCGACTTCAGATCCTCCCCGGCAATCACCTGCCTCCCCGCAAGCTCGCCGAAGCCGCCGCCGAGCTCGCCCACCGCTTCGGGCACGGGATCACCGTGCTCGATCGGGAGGGCATCGAGCGCGAAGGGATGGGTGCGCTGCTGGCCGTGGCCCAAGGCAGCAGCGAGGAACCCCGCTTCATCGCTATCGAGTACGCCGGCGCCGGTGGCCCGCCGGTGGTGCTGGTGGGGAAAGGGGTCTCGTTCGATACCGGAGGAGTCTCGATCAAGCCGGCCCAGGGCATGGAAGACATGAAGTACGACATGTCCGGCGCCGCGGCGGTGCTGGGTGCCTTCGAGATGCTGGGCCGGCTTCGGCCCAAGCTCTCGGTGGTCGGCTTGATCCCGTCGGCAGAGAACATGGTGTCGGCCGCCGCCATGCGTCCCGGCGACGTCGTCAAGAGCCACCTGGGCAAGACCATCGAGATCGTGAATACCGACGCCGAAGGCCGCTTGTTGCTGGCCGACGCGCTCTCCTATGCCCGCCGCTATTCCCCCGCCTGCGTGGTGGACATCGCCACTCTCACCGGGGCGATCAGCGTCGCGCTCGGGCACACCGCGGCTGGCCTCATGGGCAACAACGAGACGTTAACGCGGGAGCTGATCGAGGCCGGCCGCCGGGCCGACGAGCGGGTGTGGGAGCTGCCCTTGTGGGACGAGTACAAAGAGCTCAACAAGTCCGAGATCGCCGATGTCAAAAACACCGGCGGGCGCGCCGCCGGCAGCATCACCGCCGGGTGGTTCCTCCGCGAGTTCGTCAGCGGTTTCCCCTGGGCCCATGTCGATATCGCGGGGACGGCCTATACTGACCGCGAGGATGCTGCTTCGGCAAAGGGGCCTACCGGCATGGGGGTCCGTCTGTTCTGCGAATTCCTCCTCGCCCGCTCGTGATCCGCGCGCTGCTCGCCGCGGCGCTCCTGGTTGCCGCAGGTTCCTCCTCCGTTGTCGGGCAGGTCGTGGATACCGTCCGGGCGGACTCCCTCCGGCCCGATACCACCGACTACACCGCGCTGTTCCTTCGCTCCCAGCAGGAGTCCCGGCGCCTCATCCCGGTGCCGCCTCGGGTCGGCGCGGGAGCGCTCCTGCCCGCCCATAGCCGGCTCGTCTTCGACCGGGATTCGGTCGTCTGGTTCGGGGCCGAAACGGTGAGCGACCTGCTGAGCCGGATTCCCGGCATCTTTCTCCTCCGGGGCGGCTGGATCGGACGGCCCGAGCTTCCTAACTACCAGGCCCACGGACCCGCTTCGGTCGAGTATGTGGTGGACGGCATGCCCTACCTGCCCATCGGTCCCGATAGCGTGATGGTCGACCCCTCGCTCTTTCCTCTCAGCCTGATGGACCGGATGGAGATCGAGCGGAACCCGGGACAGCTCCGGGTCTGGCTCTTTACCCGCCGGAATGACCGGAGCGCACCTTACAGCAGGATCGGGGTGGCGAGCGGCGACCTCCGCATCGAGCGCTACCAGGGTCAGCTGGAAAAGCGGAGCGCCCGCGGCCCCGGCTTTGGGTTGGCCTTCGATCACCTGGGCGTCCCGGTGCAGACTGAGCTTGGGGCCTATGCCAATACCAACGCGATGATCCGGCTCGAGTACGTGCGGTCGGCCCGCTCAGGGGTGGAGGCCCGGTTCTGGCAAAGCAGCCTGGATCGAGAGCCGCTCCTGTCGGCCGGCGACACCGTAAGCGCCCCCCGCCACGGCCGCCGCCGCGACCTGACCGCCCGGGCCTATCTGGCCGGCGCCAATGGGCTGGGCCCCCGCGCCGACCTCTTGCTCAGCCGGACCCAATGGGTGGACGAGGTTGCGGTGGATTCCACCCCGGTCGTCACCGAGATTCGCGACTCGCTCGGCGCGGTGACCGGGCTCGATACTACCTGGACCGTGGACAAGGTCCACCGCGGCGTCACCCAGGCCGGATTGGTTCTCGGCTACCGGGCGCCGGCGGTCGGGCTGGATGGCTCGGCCTTCTGGCGATCCACCTGGACCCCGCTGGATTTCCGGCTCCGCGGCTCGGTGGCGCCAGTGCGCTGGTTTACCGCCAGCCTGGAAGGCGTGGTTCTGCGCCACGAGCAGGAGCGCACCAGCCGCTGGCTCACGGCGCGGGGCGGCCTCACCCTGCCGCTCGGATTCTCCGCGGGCGCGGTCTGGAGATACGGCACCCAGGTGTTCCATCCGGCCCAGGCCGCCGACACCGCTCAGGACCTCGACGACCGGAGCGTCGTCGTCGCGTGGCGGAGCGCGTT
>DATECI010000178.1:0-3235 GCA_035286985.1 Gemmatimonadales bacterium | reverse complement strand
GGGCCCGCTTGAGATGCGCCAGGATGTCGGAGAAGGAGGTGTCGCGGAGAATCCAGTACAGGAGACCGAACGTCACCAGCACTACACCGGCGGTCAGGATCCAGCGCCGGCCGCCCCCCGGTGCTGCCGGCCTAGTCGCGGTCAAGCGCGAGGGGTACCAGGTCGAGGAGCTCGTCGAGCAGGGACTCAATCACGTCGGCATCGCGCCCGACCTTGCGCTCCGCCGCGAGCTCTTGCTGTACCAGGTTGGCCCGCTCGAGGGCCCGCCGTCCCCGGTAGAGGAGTTGTTGGATCGGGACCGCCTCCGGTTCGGTCGGGGCATGCAGCAGTCGGAAATAGGTGGAGAACGATTGCTCGAAGGCGGAAAGGCCGGCCGGAGCGGCCGGTGCGGGCGCCGGCTCGTCATAGAGGAGCGACTCGATGGGTACCACCGCTCCTTCGCCGTCGGGCGCGAGGGCCTCGATCGGCACGACCTCGACCGTGGGTGCCAGGGATTCGATCGGGACGATTTCGTCTTCCGACTCTCCCGCCTGCAAGCCCTCCGCGATCCGGCGGCAGTGCTCGATTTCGGGGGCCGACCACTGCCGCACCCGGAGCAGCAAGTCCCGGCATTGTTCCACCGCCCCGCCTATGCGGTGGGCCAAATCGGGGGTCCACTCTACCGCGCCGCCCTGGTACCGTCGGGTCAGCGCTTCCAGGGCCATGGCCGCAACCGCGTACCCTGGAGGTCCCGCCATGAGAGCGGAGCCGCGGAGCGCCCGCGCAAAGCGCAGCAGGCTGTCCGGGTTGGGGGCGGGCTGCCCGACGTAGAGCGCAATCCGTTCCAGGTATTCCCCGGCCTCGAGGATGAAGAACTCGGGGCGGCCGCTGGGAGGAGACATTGGTTCCTATCGAGTTCGGTTTGAAGCTATAGCCGTAGTCTACCTTGCCCCATCTACCAGCTTCCGCATCATTCCCACCGCTTCGGTCATTCCCTGGAGCACTGCCCGGCTCATGATGCTGTGCCCGATGTTGAGCTCCTCGATTTCGGGGATCGCCGCCACTGGCTGCACGTTGAGATAGGTGAGGCCGTGGCCGGCATGCACCGCCAGACCGAGCTCCGCGGCATAGCCCGCAGCATCACGGAGCTGGCCGAGCGCGGCGCCGCCGGTACGCCAGGTGTGGGCGTAGCGCCCGGTATGCAGCTCCACGGCCGGTACCCCCATTCGGTGCGCGGCCTGGATCGCCGCCGGATCGGGATCGATGAACAGCGACACCCGGATTCCGCTCGCCGTGAGCTGGGCGATTGCCTCGCCCAGGCGGGGATCCTGACGGGAAAGATCCAGCCCGCCCTCCGTGGTGATCTCTTCCCGCCGCTCGGGAACCAGGGTGGCCTGGTAGGGCCGGAGCCGGCACACGGTGTCCAGCACGTCCGGTGCCAGCGCCAGCTCTGCATTGAGCACGGTGCGCACGCTCCGGGCCAGCCCCTCGAGGTCGGCGTCGTTGATGTGGCGGCGATCTTCCCGCAGGTGGGCCGTGATCCCGTCGGCGCCGGCCGCCTCGGCAAGCCGGGCCGCATCGACCGGATCGGGCTCGTCGGTCCGCCTCGCCTCCCGCAGCGTCGCGACATGATCAACGTTGACGTAGAGCCGCATGGTCACGCATTGCTCCGCGGATGGAAGCCCGGTTACTTTCGCAGGAGAGTGGTCTCGGCTTCAGGAGCCTTCCCGATGCGAATCCCGCTGGTCTGTTGCGCGATGGTCCTGGTCGCCTGCGGCGCCCGCGCCCCCGCCCCAGTGGAGCCGGTTTCCTCCTCCGAAGCCGCGGTTCGCGCCTTCATGCAGGCGGCGGCCGACAGCAATGTCACCCGCATGGGAAACCTGTGGGGCACCGCCCGGGGACCGGGCCGGCCGTCCCTCAGCCAAGCCGACTACGCAAAACTAGTGGTGGTCATGCAGGCCTATCTCCGCGGCGACAGCATCCGGGTCCTCTACGACCGGCCCCGGGCCGGCACGGAGAGCGAGCGGGATGTCGCGATCCAGCTGTTCCGGGGCACCTGCGTCAAACAGATTCCGGTCACAACGGTGCGCACCGCGGGGGGCGCCTGGCTGGTCCAAGCGGTGGATTTGAGCGCGGCCGGGAATCCGGCCCGGCCCTGCGACCGGGGTGGCTGATCGGGTCGACCGTCCGCCGCGGCTCATTCGGTCAGCTCGATCAGGATGCCACCGGTGGCCTTCGGATGGAGGAACGCGATCCGCCGCCCTCCCGCGCCGCGCCGCGGGGTCTCATCCACCAGCCGGTAGCCGGCCTTGCGGCACGCAGCCAGGGCCGCGTCCAGATCGGGAACCCGGTAGCAGAGATGGTGAATGCCGGGGCCGCGCCGGGCCAGGAATCTCGCCACCGGGCTGTCGGGATTATGGGGAGCGAGCAGCTCGATGTCGCTCTCCCCGAAGGGGAGCGCTACGATCGTGGCGCCATCGGCGGTTTCGGCAGGGCGGGGCGTGACCCCGAGGACCTCGCGGTAAAAGGCCAGGGCCTGCTCGAGGTCGGCTACGGCTACTCCCACGTGGGCCAAGCGCGGCTGGTCGGATGTTGACATGAACCATGAAAGTAACCGATGCCAGGAATCAACATGAATGCGAACGGCACCATCACCCACGTGAGCGACGACAGCTTCGCGGTCGAAGTGGAGCAGGACAGTGGCCTCGTGCTGGTGGACTTCTGGGCTGAATGGTGCGGGCCCTGCCGCGCCATCGCCCCGATTCTGGAGCAGCTCGCCACGGCCTACGCGGGCCGGGTGCGGATCACCAAGATGGACGTGGACCAGCATCCGAAGACCCCCATGCGGTTCAACGTGCGCTCCATTCCGAGCCTCCTGTTCTTCAAGCACGGCAAGCATGTGGACACGGTCGTAGGCCTGGTGCCCCGACCCGCGCTCGAGGCCCGGATCGAGAGACATCTCGCTGCGTGACGGAGTGCCTGGCGGCACGCTTTACGTCGTCGCGACCCCGCTCGGCCACCTCGGCGACCTGACCGCCCGGGCCACCGAGCTGCTCCGCGCGGTTCCGCTCGTCGCGGCGGAGGACACCCGGAGAACCCGGGCCTTACTGTCCCATCTCCATGCCCATCCCCGGCTCGTGTCCTATCACGCCCATTCGAATACCGGGGCGACCGGCAGGATCCTCGCCGCGCTCCGGGAAGGGAAGGATGTGGCGTTGGTAACCGATGCGGGCACCCCTGCGGTGAGCGATCCGGG
>DATECI010000177.1:0-2243 GCA_035286985.1 Gemmatimonadales bacterium | reverse complement strand
ATCACTTCTGCCGCGACCTGACGGACCTGGCGCGTGAGAGCCAGCTTGATCCGACGATCGGCAGGGCGAAGGAGATCGAGCGCGTCATCGAGGTGCTGTCGCGCCGCAAGAAGAACAACCCGGTGCTGATCGGCGAGCCGGGCGTGGGCAAGACCGCGATCGTGGAGGGGCTCGCCTTGCTGATCGCCAGCGGCCAATGTCCCGACGTCCTGCGCGATCACCGGGTGCTCTCGCTCGACATGGCGGCGGTCATCGCGGGCACCAAGTACCGGGGCCAGTTCGAGGAGCGGCTCAAGGCGGTGATGAACGAGATCGCCCAGAGCAAGAACGTGGTGCTGTTTATCGACGAGCTGCACACGTTGGTGGGAGCCGGGGCGGCCGAGGGGGCCATCGACGCCTCCAACATGCTCAAGCCCGCCCTGGCGCGGGGCGAGCTGCAATGCGTGGGCGCCTCCACCCTCAACGAGTACCGCAAGTACATCGAGAAGGATGGCGCCCTGGAGCGGCGGTTCCAGGCCGTCGTGGTGGACCCCCCGACGGTGGAAGAGACCGTGGAGATCCTGCGGGGGCTGCGCAAGAAGTACGAGGACCATCACCGGATCTCGATTCCCGATGTGTCGATCCGGGCGGCCGCGGAGCTGTCCGATCGCTACATCACCGACCGCTTCCTCCCCGACAAGGCGATCGACGTGATCGACGAGGCGGGGGCCCGGGCCCGGCTTGCCTCCCAGGCCCCCCCGGCCGAGATCGCCGCCCTCAAGGCCGACCTCGAGAAGGTCAACCAGGAGAAAGAGGCGGCGGTCCGGGACCAGAACTTCGAGCGGGCCGCGGCCCTGCGCGACAGCGAGCGCGACCTCCAGAACCGGATCCGGCTTCGCCAGGAGGAATGGGAGCGGGAGCGCCAGACCAAGCGGCCGGTCATCGATGAGGAGGCGGTGGCCTTCATCGTCTCCCGGTGGACCGGGATTCCGCTCACCCGGCTCCAGGAGGCCGAGACGGCGCGGTTGCTCCGGATGGAAGAGGAAATCCACCAGTCGGTCATCGGGCAGGAGGAAGCGATCCACACGGTGGCCCGGGCCATCCGGCGGAGCCGGGCCGGGCTCAAGGATCCCAACCGGCCCATCGGGTCGTTCATTTTCAGCGGTCCGACCGGGGTAGGGAAGACCGAGCTGGCCCGGGCCCTGGCCAAGTTCCTGTTCGCCGATCCCCAGGCGCTCATCCGGGTGGACATGTCGGAGTACATGGAGAAGTTCTCGGTGTCCCGGCTGATCGGGGCGCCCCCGGGATATGTCGGCTACGAAGACAGCGGGACCCTCACTAAGGCGGTGCGGCGGAAGCCGTACTCCGTGGTCCTGCTCGATGAAATCGAGAAGGCTCACCCCGACGTCTTTAACATTCTGCTCCAGGTGCTCGACGAGGGACATCTCACCGACAACTACGGCCGGGTCATCGATTTCAAGAACACCGTGGTGATCATGACCTCGAACGTGGGCGCCCGGGATATCACCCAGTCCAAGGCACTCGGCTTCCATAGCAGTGACCGGGGCCAGTCGTTCGCGAGGATTTCCGAAACGGTGAAGGAAGAAATCGGCAAGGTCTTCAATCCGGAGTTCCTCAACCGGCTCGACGACGTGATCGTCTTCCATCCGCTCGACAGGGACCACATCGCCCAGATCGCCGGGGTGCTGCTCCGCGACGTGCAGCGGCGGATCGGCGACGAGGTCAAGCTCACCCCGGCCGCGACCGAGTTTCTGGTCAAGCACGGCTACGACCAGACCTATGGAGCCCGTCCTCTCAAGCGGGCCATTCAGCGGTACATCGAGGATCCGCTGAGCGAAAAGATCCTGACCGGGGAATTCGTGCGGGGTGAGGAGATCGAGGTGGACGTGGCTCCTGAAGGCGACAAGCTGACCTTCCGGGCCCTTACCGGCTCGCGAGCCTGACCCGGAGCTTCCCGCCCGTGCTCCGGCCGCTCCGGGCCGGAGCCGCTCCCCGAAGCCCTGCGATGCTTCCGCGCTGCCCGCTCCGGCTCTCCCGCCCCTCCAGCCGCCCCTTCCTGATCGCGGCACTCGCGCTCTTCGCCGGGGGGGGCCGGATCGCCGCGCAGGAAGTGACGGGCACTCCCGCGGTAGACAGCATCGCGGTGGAGGGGGCCGTCCGGAACACCCCGGCGCAAGTCATCTCCACCACCGGCCTCCGGCTCCATCAGCCGGTCACCTACCGCATGGTCCAGCGCGCCATCC
>DATECI010000176.1:0-9971 GCA_035286985.1 Gemmatimonadales bacterium | reverse complement strand
GGAACGGTGAACGGGGAGCGGCTAACCGAGGCCGGCCACCGCCAGCACGCTGTCGCGGAGCTCAGCGATGCCGAGCCCGGTGGTGCTGCTGGTGAGGAGAAGGTCTTCCGGCGCGAGCCCGAGCTCCCGGGCCCGGTCCTTTTGCGCCTGGGCCCGCTGGGCCCGCGTCAGCTTGTCGGCCTTGGTGAGCACCGCGAGCACCGGGCGCCCGCTCTCGATCAGCAGGTCCTGAATGGCCAGGTCGTCCGGGGAAGGCGGATGGCGGGCATCGAGCAGCCAGACGACGCGGGTCAGCATGGGCCGATCGCGCACCACGCCTTCCAGCAGGCTCCGGAACCCGATCCGGGCGCTCTTCGACCGCCGGGCGTATCCGTAACCCGGCAGATCGAGCAGGTAACCCGCGGGGAGCCGGAAGACATTCATCAGGGTGGTCTTGCCGGGGGCCGCGCTGACCCGAGCCACGGCGCGGCGGCCCACCAGGGCGTTGAGCAGACTCGATTTGCCGACGTTGGAGCGGCCCAGCAGGGCGAGCTCGGCGAGCGGGGGATCGAGCGGCTGGAGCGGATCGGGAAAGCTGCCGACGAACTCCACCGGCAGCGGGCCGG
Organism: Gemmatimonadales bacterium; assembly: GCA_035286985.1. GTDB lineage: Bacteria > Gemmatimonadota > Gemmatimonadetes > Gemmatimonadales > GWC2-71-9 > JABFSM01. The sequence continues at coordinate 9,366 of DATECI010000176.1, read as the reverse complement.
TCACGCTTCCTTGATCTGTCGGGGACGCTCGGTGACGACGAGCGGGGGGTTGCCCTCGGTAATGCATTCCGGGGTCACCACCACCTCCCGCACGTCGTCGCGGGAGGGAAGGTCGAACATGAGATCGGTCATGACCGTCTCGAGGATGGCCCGGAGCCCCCGAGCCCCGGTGGAGCGCTTGACGGCCTTGTGGGCCACGGCGCGGAGGGCCTCGGGATCGAAGGTGAGCCCGACGTTTTCCAGCTCGAAGAGCTTCTGATACTGCTTGGTGATGGCGTTCTTGGGCTCGATCAGGATCCGCACCAGCGAGTCTTCGTCGAGGGACTCGAGCGGCACGACCACCGGCAGCCGGCCTACCAGCTCGGGGATCATCCCGAACCGGAGCAGGTCATCGGGCTCGGCGTGGGAGAAGGGGTTCTTCTTGTCCACCTCGGGGGCATGATCGCGCTCGCTGGCGGCGGTGAAGCCGATCTGCTGCCGGCCGAGCCGGCCCTGGATGATCTTTTCCAGCCCGTCGAAGGCCCCGCCACAGACAAACAGGATGTCCTTGGTGTTGATCTGGATGTATTCCTGCTGGGGGTGCTTGCGGCCGCCCTGGGGCGGCACCGAGGCGACCGTGCCCTCGAGGATCTTGAGGAGGGCCTGCTGGACCCCTTCGCCCGAGACGTCGCGGGTGATGCTGGGATTCTCCGACTTGCGGGCGATCTTGTCGATCTCGTCGATGTACACGATGCCCCGCTCGCACTCCGACACGTTGAACTCGCCGGCCTGGAGCAGGCGGACCAGGATGTTCTCCACGTCCTCGCCGACGTAACCCGCTTCGGTCAGGGTCGTGGCGTCGGCGATGGTGAAGGGCACGTCGAGGATCCGGGCCAGGGTCTGGGCCAGCAGGGTCTTGCCGACCCCGGTGGGGCCGAGCAGCAGGATGTTCGACTTGTCGAGCTCCACCCCGCCGGCGTCGCGCCCGCTCACCGAATTGATCCGCTTGTAATGATTGTAGACCGCGACGGCCAGGGTCCGCTTGGCGCGTTCCTGGCCGATGACGTACTGGTCGAGGACTTCCTTGATTTCCGCGGGGGTGGGAACCTGGGTGATGTTGTCGACGACTTCCCGCTCTTCGTCCTCCGCCAGGATCTCGTTGCAGAGCGTGATGCACTCGTTGCAGATGTACACGGAGGGCCCGGAAATGAATTTCCGGACCGAGTCCTTCGATTTGCCGCAGAACGAGCAGCGGAGGTGCTTGTCGTTCGACATGATGCTCAGGGGGCGCCGCAGCGCCGGCTATGGGACGCCGGAAAGCTGGGGAGCCGCGGGAGCAGGGTCAAGTGGCCACCAGGGCGGGGCTGCTCGCCGGCGCGGCGTGGGGCTCGAACACGGTATCGAGGATGCCGTACGCCTTGGCCTCCTCGGCGCTCATGTAGCGGTCCCGGTCCATGTCCTTCTCGATCTGTTCGATCGACTGGCCGGTGTGAAAGGCGTACAGCTCGTTCATCTTGGTGCGGAGGTAGAGGATCTCCCGGGCCTGGATCTCGATGTCGGCCGCGGCCCCCTGGGTTCCCCCCGAGGGCTGGTGGATCATGATGCGGGCGTGGGGCAGCGCGCTCCGCTTGCCCTTGCGCCCCGCGGCCAGCAGGAACGAGCCCATGGACGCGGCCATCCCCATGCAGATGGTGTTGATCGGGGCGCGGAGGTGCTGCATCGTGTCGTAGATGGCCATCCCGCTGGAGACGATACCGCCCGGCGAATTGATGTACATGTACACGTCTTTCTCGGGATTGTCGGCATCGAGAAAGAGCAGCTGGGCGATGATGATATTGGCGACTTCGTCGTTGATCGGCGCACCCAGGAACACGATCCGGTCCATGAGGAGCCGGGAGAAGATGTCGTAGGTGCGCTCGCCGCGGCTGGACCGCTCGATGATGTAAGGGGGATAGAGCATGCTGGTCACGATGCGGCCTCGGTGACGGTGGACTGGGGGAGGAGCCAGGCGAACACCTTCTCCTCGGTGAGAGAGCGCTCCAGCTCGGGCAGCCGCTTGGCCTGCTCCAGAGAGGCGTAGACCTTGGCGGGCTCGCTGCCCCGCTGCTCGGCGATCCGCGCGATCCGCGCGTCCACGTCCGCTTCGGCGGCCCTGAGGTTCTCGCGCTCGGCGATGCTCGAGAGGACCAGCTCGCGTCTGACCTGGCCCACCGCGATCGGCCGGAACTCCTGGTAGAACGCCTCGGCCTTCTCGGGGGGAACCTGGTAGGCGTGCAGCAGGCCGTGCAGCATCCGATCCACCATGGAGGCCGGTGCTTCCACGCCGTTGGCCTGGATCAGCTGCTCGACCAGCTGTTCCCGGACCCGGGCGTCGGCCTCGCGAACGGCGGCCGCCTCGAGGTCCCGGCGAACCCCGCTGGTCAGCGCCGCCAGGGTCTCGAAGTTGCCCACCTCGCGGGCAAAGGCATCGTCGAGTACCGGGAGCTCCTGGCGCTTGAGCTCGTGCAGGGTCAGCCGAACCGTGCGGGAGGTTCCCCGCTTTTCCGGATCGGAGTGGTCCTCGGGATAGCGGACTTCGGCAGCCACGGTTTCGCCGGGCAGGAGCGTCATGATCTTCTCTTCCAGTGCCGGAATGGCCTGGCCCTCGCCGAGGATGAACGAGTAGGGCTGGTCGTCGACCTCCACGCGCACCATCCGGCCCGACGCCGGCTTCTCTCCCTCGATGGGGAGCCAGGCGGCGTGCTGCTCCCGCAAATGGGCCAGCTGCTCACCGACCATTGCCTCGGTGACGGAAGGGACCTTCCGGGTGAGGGTGAACCCGCCCACCCGCGCGAGCGCAAGCTCGGGGCGGACCTCGACGAGTAGCTCGAATTCGACGGGCTGGCCCTCCTCGAACTTGAGGTTGCGAATCGAGGGATCGGCGATCGGCCGCAGCGACTCGACGTTCTTGGCCTCTTCCCAGCCTTCCCGGATGACTTCCTCGATCACCCACTGCCGGATCTCGGTACTGAAGCGGCGCCGCACCACGGCGTCCGGGGCTTTTCCCTGCCGGAATCCCGGGAGCCGGGCCCGCCGGGCGTACTGGCGTACCGCCTTGCTCTCCGCTTCGCGCACCCGCTCGACCGGCACGGTCACGCGGAGCGCCTTGGACGCGGCGTCTTCGGAGGTTTTGGTGATGGTGATGGCGTTGCTCATCGAGGGGAATATAAGGCTATCGCCGATAGCTGATAGCCGCTTTTCATGCGAACGCCGGGAGTCGAACCCGGACGGGTTTCCCCACAGGATCCTAAGTCCTGCGCGTCTGCCAGTTCCGCCACGTTCGCGAGCGGTGCGCCTGCAAAATGGCCGGGAGGCCGGGAAGTCGGTAGCAGGAAGTCTGGTATCAGTCCCCTTCCCGGTATAGATTGTCGGCCACTATCGGTTGGCCAGTACGGCAGTCAGGCATCGGGCGAGTGTGGCCCGGGAGGACAAGGTGACCGGACGAACAACGACCCTTCTGCTCCTCGCGATAGTCGGACTCGGCGGGCTCAACGCCTGCGCTCGAGAAGACCCCCGGCTCAAAAAGCTCTCGAAGGGCATATCCCGCGATTCGGTTCTGGCGGTCATGGGGATTGAGAAGCCCCATCGCATCGATCCCTTCCTGGTCAACGGCCAGTACATCGAAGCGATGTACTTCGCGCGCTCCGGTGCCCGAGGGACGGACAGCGTTCCGGACCGCAAGATGGCACCGGTGATCGTCATCGACGGTGCCCTGGTGGGCTGGGGGTGGAACCAGTGGGACTCGATCGCCGGGGCGAACCGGATCGAGGTAAGTCGGTAGACCTACCGACCTACCGCAGGGCCATCCGCACGACCCGTTCCTGGAACCGCGCGTTGTACACGATGAGGGTGACGATGCCGCCGGGGCCGGCCTGCCGGAGCGCGCTCCGGAGCTCGGCTTCGGTCCGCACCGGGGAGCCTTCCACCTTCAGGATCACGTCGGGCGCGGCGCCGCTTTCGGCGCCGACCAGCTTGTCGGCCGCGGGGCCGTCCTGCTCGACCGACTGGACCAGAAGGCCGCGGGCGCTACTGGGAAGACCGAGGTCGGCTGCGATCGCCGCCGTGACCGGGCTCACCGTGACGCCCAGCGGCCGGATCGTCGCTGTCCCGGGGGACTCGCCCGTGTTTTCGCGGTCGGAGCCGGGCTCGTTCTGGGCGGTAGCCGCCTCATTGGTTGCCGGGACCGAGGTAAGGCGAACCGGGATGGTGCGGCGAACCCCGCCCTTGCGGGCGACCTCGACCTTGACGGTCTGGCCGGGGCGCTTGAACCCGACCACCTGCTGGAGCTGCGCAACCGATTCCACCGGCTGGCCGTCAATGGTGATGATGATGTCGCCCACCTCCAGGCCCGCCTGCTTAGCTGGGGACGACTCGCTGGAGTATCTCGCGATCCGCACCCCGCGCACGTCGGGAAGACCAACGTACTGGGCGTCGGTGGCGTCGGCCTCGTCGACGAACACGCCGAGCGCGGCCCGCTCGACCTTGCCGGTCCGGATCAACTGGTCCATTACGTTCCGGGCGAGATCGATCGGGATGGCGAACCCGTAGCCCATACTGTATCCGGTCTCGCTCGCTATGGCGGAGTTGATCCCGATCACTTCGCCCCGGACGTTGACGAGCGGACCACCCGAGTTGCCCGGGTTGATCGCCGCATCGGTCTGGATGAAATCCTGGATGCTCCGGTCGGTCCGGCCCGGGAGGCCCGGCAGACCGCGTCCCTTGGCGCTCACGATGCCCGAGGTGACGGTAAAGGTGAGGTTCTCGCCCAGCGGGTTACCGACCGCGAGGACCCATTCCCCGATCCGAGTCGCCGAGCTGGAGCCGAGGGAGGCGGGGGTGAGCCCGCGCGCTTCGATTTTGATGACCGCGACATCGGTATTGGGATCGGTACCGATCACCTTGGCCGGGAACGACCGGCGGTCGAGCAACTGGACGGTGACCTTTTCGGCGCCGTCCACGACGTGATTATTGGTCAGGATGTAGCCATCCGGGCTCACGACAAAACCGGAGCCCGAACCCCGCTGAATGATCGGCTCGCGCCGCTGGGGCAGGGGGCCGAAGAACGGTTCGAAGCCCCGGGGAATTTGGGGGCTCACCACCTGCTGTTTGCGCTCCGAGCGGATGAAGACCACGCTCGGGCGGACGTGCTCGGCCACAGCCGCAAACGCATCGCTGAGCTCCGCCAGGGAGCGAGCCGCGGGAATGTCGGGCGCGGCGGCAGGCCGGACCGTTCCCTGCCCGGTGAGCTGAGGCACGCCACCGGCCTGGGCCAGCGAGTTACCGGGAACATCGAGCAGTCCGGCGAAGAGCAGTCCGAGTCCAAAAGCGAGCCCGACCAGACCAGTGAATTTGAGCCAGTTCAATTTGCGTACCGACATGAGTGAATCTCGACCTCAAGGAAAGCGAAAGGGATAGTTCAAGATAAAGGATGCCTTGGGCAGGTGACAGGTCGCAGGTGGCTGGTCGCAGTCAACCGGCAACCCACTACCTGCTACCTGCCACCCAACCCCTCGGTCTACTTCTTCTTCTCCTCGTCCACGATTTCGTAATCCGCCTCCACCACGTCCTCTTTCGGCTTTTCCTCTGCCGCCGGCTCGGCGCCGGGGGTGGCACCGGGGCCGCCTTCGGTGGCCCCGGCTTGCTGGTAGAGCGAGGAGCCGGCAGCCGAGTAGGCCGCGGAAAGCTCACTCAAGGCGGAGCGGATCCCGGCCGGATCTCCGGCCCGGAGCGCCTGGCGTCCTGCCTCGATGGCCGCGTCGAGGCGGCTCTTGGCATCGGGTGCCAGCCGGTCCACCCATTCCTTGCTGTCCTTCTCGACCTTGTACACCAGGCCATCGAGCTGATTGCGGGCCTCGATCTGGTCCCGGCGTTCCTGGTCTTCCTTGGCGTGCAGCTCGGCCGCCTTGACCATCTTGTCGATCTCGGTGTCGGACAACCCGCTGGAGGCCTCGATCCGGATCTTCTGCTCCTTGCCGGTGGTCTTGTCCTTGGCCGAAACGTGCAGGATCCCGTTCGCGTCGATGTCGAAGGTGACTTCCACCTGCGGCATGCCGCGCGGGGCTGGGGGAATTCCGGTGAGCTGGAATTTGCCGATGGTGCGATTGTCGATGGCCATCTGGCGCTCGCCCTGGAGCACATGGATCTCCACCGTGGTCTGGTTGTCCTCGGCGGTGGAAAACACCTCCGACTTCTTGGTCGGGATGGTGGTGTTGCGGGTAATGAGAACGGTGGTAACGCCGCCCAGCGTTTCGATGCCGAGCGAGAGGGGCGTTACGTCGAGGAGGAGCACGTCCTTGACCTCCCCGGCCAGCACGCCTGCCTGGATCGCGGCGCCGATCGCCACGACCTCGTCGGGATTCACCGACTTGTTGGGCTCCTTGCCAAAGTAATCCTTGACGATCTGCTGGACCTTGGGAATCCGGGTCGAGCCACCGACCAGGATCACCTCGTCAATCTGTTTGGGATCGAGCCCGGCATCCTTGAGGGCCTGCTGCATCGGCGGAATGGTCCGCTGGATCAGGTCGTCCACCAGGGACTCGAACTTGGCCCGGGTGAGGCCCATGTTCAGGTGCTTGGGACCGGACTGGTCGGCGGTGATGAACGGCAGGTTGATGTCGGTCTGCTGGGTGCTCGACAGCTCCATCTTGGCCTTCTCGGCGGCTTCCTTGAGCCGCTGGAGCGCCATGGGGTCCTTCGACAGATCGATGCCCTGGTCTTTCCTGAACTCGGTCACCAGCCAGTCGATCAGCCGCTGGTCGAAGTCGTCGCCACCGAGATGGGTGTCGCCGTTGGTGCTCTTAACCTCGAACACACCTTCGGCAAGCTCCAGCACCGAGATGTCGTAGGTACCGCCCCCCAGATCGAAGACGGCGACTTTCTCCTCCTTCTTCTTCTCGAGTCCGTAGGCGAGGGCCGAGGCGGTCGGCTCGTTGATAATGCGGACCACGTCGAGCCCGGCGATCTTGCCGGCATCCTTGGTGGCCTGGCGCTGGGAATCGTTGAAGTAGGCCGGAACGGTGATCACCGCCTTTTCGACGGTGTAGCCGAGGTAATCCTCCGCGGTCTGCTTCATCTTCTGGAGGATCATCGCGGAGATCTCAGGCGGAGTGTACTTCTTGCCGCCGATTTCCACCGAGGCGAGACCACCCTGGCCGGTCTCGACCTTGTAGGGGATTCGCTTGGCCTCCTCGGTGATCTCGTTCATCCGCCGCCCCATGAAGCGCTTGATCGAGAATATCGTCTGCTTGGGGTTGGTAACCGCCTGCCGCTTGGCAACCTGTCCCACGAGCCGTTCGCCGTCCTTGGTGAAGGCCACCACCGACGGGGTGGTGCGGCCGCCCTCGGCGTTCGGGATGACGACAGGGTCTCCGCCTTCCATTACCGCCACGACGGAGTTGGTGGTTCCGAGGTCGATGCCGATGATCTTCGAGGCCATGGGAGGTGCCTTCGCTCTAGGGTCAACTGCTATGGAAACCTGGGCGCTGGGCCCTCACGCACAGGTCAAGCATCCAGGCTCGCACGAGCAACCTATATACCCGCCTTTGCTGCCGTTCTGGCAGGTTCTCTGGCTCGGTCCACGATGCGGTAGGTCGACAGGAAGGAATTGGGCCCGAATTAGACGGCAATTAGGGCGAATTCGGGCCAATGGGCGGTCATTGGGGGCAATTGAGGGCCAATTCGAAGGCTATTGGGGCCTTTCGGCCCAGTTGCGGCGGCTTGGCGCCGCGGTAACTTCGCTGGGTGACTTCGACTACGCCCTCCGGCGCCACCCCACGCGCCAATCCGCAGGTGTTTCAAGCCAAGCCCCTCGATGAGGAGCTCGACTTCTTCGGCATCACCGACCAGGGCGAGGTTCGCAAGGACAATCAGGACCACTTCCTGGTGGCCACGCTGCACAAGACCATGCGGGTCAGGGTCACCAGCCTGCCGAATCCGGAGCTGCTGGAAATGCCGAGCCAGCGGTTGGCGTCGGTGGGGATGGTGTGCGACGGAGTTGGGGGACATGCCGGGGGGGAAGCGGCGAGCCGCTCCGCGGTGGAAGCGATCGCGAGCTACGTCACCAACGCGCTGGAGTGCTTCTTCACCGCCGAGTCGGGCGATCCCGAGGGCGAGGTACTGCTGACATCGCTTCGCCATGCGGCGACGGAGACGCACGAGCTCATTGCCGCGAAGGCAAAGGAAAGCGGGGACCGGAAGGGCATGGCCACGACGATCACCCTGGTCGTCGCAGTCTGGCCCGCGCTCTATATCCTGCAGGTTGGCGATAGCCGGTGTTACCGGTTCCGGGACGGGGTACTGGAGCAGCTGACTCGCGATCAAACGATGGCCCAGGAGCTCCTGGAATCCGGAGTGCTGAGCCCCGAGCAGGCGTCCCGGAGCCCGTACGCCAACGTGCTGTCGAGCTCGCTCGGGGGAGCAACCTGGATCCCGGAAATCTCCCGCAGCGATCTCCGTCACGGGGACGTGTTCGTGCTCTGCACCGACGGGCTGACCCGGCACGTTGCCGATGAACGGATCCGCGAACGGCTCGCGGCCCTCACGACGTCCGAGCAGGCGGCGCGAGCCCTGCTTCGGGAAGCCCTGGATGCGGGGGGCACCGACAACGTCACGGTCCTGGTGCTCCGGAACACGCGGAGACCGATGGTCCAGGATTGAGGATTGAGGGTTGGGAGCCGGGGCCTACCCGAGCTCGAGCAGGCCGAACGAAGCAGGATCCTGGCGGTCGCCGCGAAGAAAGATCCACCCGTTGCCCCCGCTCCAGACCAGCTGGCCCTCCCGCCGCATCCGGCCCGGGCGCATTTCGTTGACCAGCAGGTCGAAGCCGATTCGAGATCCCGCCCAGAGCCGTTCGAACAGAGGATCCGAGAGTCCCAAAGTCACTGCATAGCCGTCGGGAGTGGCGGCCCACTTGCCTTCCAAGCGGGCCGTGGCCCGGGCTCCTTCGATCGGCCGGTGGTACAAGTCCCCTCCGGGAACAGGATTCACCAGCATTCCGACCAACTGCTCCTCGTGAAGGAGAAAAAGCTGGATGCCGTCGGCGTTCAGGTCTTCGGGTTCATTATCGAGCGCACCGGTCGGATCAACCGAGGGGTGGGGACGAAGAGTGAGAGCCTGCTTCCGGACTTCGATTGCCAGATACAGCCGCTCCGCATCGCGGTTCACCCACGCCCGAGCCGAGAAGCGCTCGGGATCGTAGGGGTCCTCGCTGCGGCGGTATTGATCCTCGGTTTCGAGGAGGAGGGGGGTACTGGTCTCGAAGCCCGCGAGCGAGCCGTCGAGCGCTGGGGCGGCTTCCACTCGGGGCGCAAAGGCTTCGGCGTGGGGCTCGGACCGGGGCTCGAAGAACGG
>DATECI010000175.1:0-6755 GCA_035286985.1 Gemmatimonadales bacterium | reverse complement strand
GATTCCGGGCCAAGCCATTCGAGGCCCACCAGGATAGCCCACGGCCTTCTTCAAGATTCTGACTCCACCCCACGATTAAGGACGCTGGTCCCACCCGGAATGCGCAAAATTCACCCCGACGCCGTATGGGCTCAAGACCGTGGCGGATCTGGCCAAGCTGCGGGACGAATTGGGCAGCTGCGGCGTGTTGTACATCTCGAGCCACGGCACCATTTCCAACGAGCTCAACGTGGGAGCCGCAGGGACCCATATCACCACCGAAATCGAAGTGCCCTCGGACCCCACGGCTCGAGACCAGCTAAGCTCCAGCCTCTTTTCGAGCTTGGGGGGGGACGGCAAGGCCGCGGTGGGAATGACGACGCACAAGGGCAAGTCGTACTTTACGCTCTCACCCTTCTTCTTCGCAAAGGCGGACTACCCTAACACGTTCGTGTACGCCGACGCCTGCAACAGCGCGGACACCAACGGCGGTACCGCGACAACCTTGAACGAAATCGTCCAGGCCAAAGGAGCGGGGGGTTTCTTCGGCTGGAAAGGACCGATCAGCACCAAGGTGAGCAATCCGGCCGCGGATCAGATCTTCAGTGCCATGGCCCCCAAGGTGGCCAGCAACAGCTCGGTGACCCTGTCCATCAATCCGCCCGCGCCCGGCCCCGGGCAGTCCTATGTCGTCACCGCGACCCTCTCGCCGGCGGCCGCGGGAGTCGAAATGCAACTCTCGGTTCGGGGGACCGATGGGTTTACCCGGGACCAAACCCTCACCACCAATGCTGCGGGTCAGGTCACCTTCACCTCGATTCCGGGTGGTGCGTCGGGGGTGACCGACAAAGTGACCGTTTCGGCCGGGGGCGCCCAGGATTCCAACGCCGCCGGCAATGCCATCAACAACGACCCGACGCTCAGCAGGGTGTACAAGCTGCCCTGGTCTCCGGCGGATGGGAGTCTGAGCCAATTCGACAAATTCACGCGAAGCAACGACTACAACCTGGCGTGCAACAACGCCAGCGTGGTCAAGGCCGAGGAGGTGGTGAAGTTCTAGCGCTCCCACCGCAGCAACTTGAGCCCGATCCGCCGCACCAAATCGGTGAACCGCGGGTCGGTTCGCAGCGGCTCGTAGCCGGGGTCCAGGTGGAGAAAGATTAGTCCGGCCGACCGGGCCACGAACGCCCGCTCCAGGCAGGCGAAGGCACGATCAAAGTCCCCCACCGCCGCGTAGCCCATGGCCATGCTCTCGGCCCGGATGTACTGGGTCGTGGCCTGCTCCTCGAGCCGCCGCAGGATCGCCTCCGCCTCCTCCCGCTCGCCGAGCGCGGCGAGAGCCCGGACGATCAACGCGTCGTAGGACCGCACCGCCGAGTCGAGGGACTGCCCCCGCTGGTACCAGGAGAACGCCTCCTCCGGGTTCCCCTGTCCGAGATAGGCCGACCCGATATTCACGTGGGCCTGGGAATACCCCGGATGCAGCTCGAGGGTGGCATGCCCCTGCTGGATCGCCGCCTCAAACTCGCCCGCGTAAAGGAGCAGGCGGCCAAGGTAGCGGCCGTAGATCGGTGAGAGCGGATCGAAGACCAGCGACTGCCGCATGGCCTCGATGGCCTCGGGCAGCTGTCCCAGCGCGGGCAGGGTGGTGCCCAGGACAAAATGGGTGTCGGCGGAGCTGGGATTGAGCTGGACGGAGCGGCGCAAATCGCGCTCCGCACCGGTAAAATCCCACTCATACCAGCATTGCACCCGCCCCAGCGAGGTCAGCGCCTCAGGCAGCGATGGGTCGAGCTCGAGGGCGCGGAGCGCCGCCTGCTTGGCCCTGGGGTAGGCCTCCGACGGCGGTACCCAATCGTCGGCCAGGCGGGACCAGCTGTCGGCAATCCCCGCATGCGCCTTGGCGTAGCCCGGATCTTTCACCAGGGCCTGCTCGAAGATGTCGATGGCGCGGCGGAGATCGGGATCGGTGTATTTATTACAGAGGTACCGGCCCCGTAAGTAGAGCGTATACGCTTCCAGGTTGGTGGTGGTCGGCACCACCAACGGCTGCTCCTTGCCCACCAGCTTGAGCTTCAAGGCTTCCACGATGGCGCGGGAGATTTCGTCCTGGATGGCAAAGACGTCCTCCAGCTGGCGGTCGTAGGTTTCGGTCCAGAGGGTGTAGCCGCTCTGCACGTCGGTGAGCTGGGCGGTGATCCGGATGCGGTTGCCGACTTTGCGCACGCCGCCCTCGAGCACGGTGCTCACCCCGAGCTTCTGGCCCACCTGCCGCACGTCGACATCCTTGCCCTTGAACGCAAAGCTGGAGGTACAGGACGCGACCTGGACGCCGGGAACCTTTCCCAGGACGTTGATGATCTCTTCGGTCATCCCGTCGCTGAAATATTCGTTCTCCGGGTCCGCGCTTCGATTGGTGAGGGGGAGGACGGCGATGGACTTGGAGACGGGCGCCCGTTGCTGCGGCTCCGGAGGTGTCCGGTGCGCCGCCGCGCCGATCTCCAGCGAGATCTGCCGCAGCGCCTCGGCGAATTCGGCCGTGCTGGGATACCGGTCCACCGGGGTCCGGGCCAGGGCCCGGGTGACGGCGGTGTCCACCGAATCGGGAACGTCCCGGGTAGCCCGGACCGAGGGAATCGGGGAAACGAACCGCTTGGAGAGTATGGCTTGAGCGTTGGGGCCGGTGAACGGCGGTTCGCCGGCGAGCATCTCATAGAGCACGCACCCCAGGCTGTAAAGGTCGCTCCGGCCGTCGATCCCTTCCTCGCCCGTGGCCTGCTCCGGGCTCATGTAGGCGGGGGTCCCGACCGCCATTCCGGTGCGGGTGATCGACCCCCCGGCACTTACCGCCTTCCCGATGCCGAAGTCGGCCACCAACGCGGCGCCTTCGTGCAGCAGGATGTTCCCCGGCTTCACATCGCGATGGATCACCCGGTGCCGGTGAGCGTAGTCGAGCGCCGAGGCGACCTCCCGGGTGATGCGGAGCGCCTCCTCCAGCGGGAGCTGGCGCTCGGTGTCGAGCCGGTCGCGGAGGGAACGCCCCTCCACCAGCGGCATGGTGTAGAAGAGCAGCCCGTCGGTCTGTCCCGAATCGTACACCGGCAGGATATGAGGGTGGTTGAGGCCGGCCGCCATCTTGATCTCGCGGAGGAACCGTTCGGCGCCGACTTCCGCGGAGATCTCCGGCCGCAGGACCTTGAGCGCCACCTGGCGGTCGTGCCGGAGGTCGTGGGCCAGAAAAACAACGGCCATGCCGCCCTGACCGAGCTCCCGGTCCAGGGTGTAGCGGCCGCGCAGGCCGTTCTCCAGTCGCTCCGCCAGGCTGGGCAAGGCACAGAAGATGGTCGGGGCTGCGGGATCGCGCTAGCGCGCGGCTCAGGCGAACTAAGAGCTGCCGGACCTAATGGGGCGGAACATTCCTTTGTAGTAATCCTATTGGACCCAGCACCCGGGCTAGCCTACCCCAAACCGCATCCGCTCCAGCAGCGCCCTGAACCGCGGCTCCTCCCGCAACGGATCCACCACCGGGTTCACGGCCAGATAGACCGGCCAGCCCCGCCGCTCCTGGTAAGCTCGCTCGGCCCAGTCCAGAGCAGCCGCCGAGTTCCCCAACCCCACATGCAAGGTGGCGAACGCCACCGGCGAGACGTACTCGGTCTGGGCCCGCTGCTCGAGGTCCACCAGGATCGCTTCGGCCTCCGCCCGCCGCCCCGAGCGAGCGAGCACGTAGCCCAACGTCGCCAGGGTGTAGGTTTCCAAATCGGCAAACCCCAAACCCTCCCGAAGCACCCGTTCGGCTTCCTCCCACTGGCCGAGCTGCGCATATATCAGACCGAGGATCCAGTAGTTCTCTTCCGTGGTGGGATTCATCGCGATGGCGCGGGTCATGTGGTAGCGGGCCTGCTCATAGCGCCGAGCGTAGTAGTAGGCCCACGCAACCGACCGGCGGATCGAGACCGAGGCGGGGTCGAGCTCCAACGCGGTGTGAACCTCGACCAGAGCTTCGTCGAATCGAGTGTGCGCCACCAGCCAGAAGGCATACCACTGATGGGCGGTGGCGTAGCGGGGATCGAGCTCGATCGCCCGGGTGAATTCCCGGCGCGACCCTTCCCAATCCCACTCGTGGATGAAGAGGCCCCACGCGAGGGAAGCGTGCGCTTCCGCCAGCGTTTCATCGAGGACCAGCGCCTGGCGGGCGTATTCCATCGCCCGGGCAAATCCCTCGGCCACCGGCACGTTTCGGTAGTCGAGCTGGAGAGAGTAGGAGTCTGCCAGGCCGGTGTAGGCCGGAGCGTAGCCGGGATCTTCGGCGATGGCCTGCTCAAAGTAGCGGATCGCCTCGGTGATGCCCGCCTGAGTCCGCTTGTTCCAGGCATAGCGCCCCTTCAGGTACCAGCCGTAGGCCTTGAGGCTCTGGGTGTAGCGCTTGTGGGTCGGCTCGGTCAGCTCGGCGAACGAGGTCGCCCGGAGGGTATCCACGATGGTCCGGGCGATTTCTTCCTGGATCGCGAACACATCGGCAAAGGTGCGGTCGTAGCGGCCCGACCACAGGAGCCGCCCGTCCTCGGTCGAGGTGAGCTGGGCGGTGATCCGGAGCCGCTCGTCGGCCCGGCGCACGGTTCCCTCAAGTACCCAGGCGGCGCCCAGCAGGGCGCCGATGGCCCGGACGTCCTGAGGCTTGCCCTTGAGGGCAAAGACCGAAGTTCGCGAGGCCACCCGAAGACCCTCGACATGAGCCAGGGCATTGATCAGCTCGTCGGTGATCCCGTCGCTCAGGTATTCGTTCTCGGGGTCGGGGCTCGCGTTGACGAACGGGAGCACCGCGATACAGCGCCCGATCGCGGAGCGCACCGGACCGCCATCGGCGCGCTCGCTCTGGAGGGCGGTGACGAAGTCGGCCGCGGAGGGGTACCGCTCCGCCGGGTCCTTGGCGAGGGCCCGCATGAGGGCCCGCTCCACCCGGGCGGGAAGCTCGGGGCGCAGCATCCGGACGGGTGGCGGGGTCTGAGTCACCTGCATGGCCATGGTGCCGCGCATGCCGGCGCCGCGGAGCGGCGGCTCGCCGGCCAGCATTTCATAGACGACGCAGGCGAGGCTGTAGAGATCGCTCTCGCTCCCGAGCTCCCGGTCTCCAGCAGCCTGTTCGGGGCTCATGTATTCCGGGGTCCCCACGACCACTCCCTTCTCGGTTACCCCGCTCTCCTCGAAGTCGGGCCCACAGCAGGCCCGCGCGATGCCGAAATCGGCCAGTACCGCGTGGCCATCGGCGAAGAGAATGTTCTCCGGCTTCACGTCCCGGTGGATGAACCCCTGTCGGTGGGCGTAATCGAGCGCCGCGCCGATATCCCGGGCGATCCGAATCGCTTCCGCGAGTGAAAGCCTTCCCTCCGCCTTGAGGCGCTCGCGGAGTGAGCCGTCGGCCACATAGGGAGAGACGTAGTAGAGCAGCCCGTTGCTTTCACCGGAGTCGATCAGCGGCACGATGTGGGGATGGGTGAGCCCGGCCGCGATCTGGATCTCCCGGAGAAACCGCTCCGCACCGAGCGACAGGGCGATCTCCGGCAAAAGGACCTTGACGGCGACCTTACGGGAGTGTCGCTGGTCCAGGGCGAGATACACCGTGGCCATGCCGCCCCGCCCGAGCTCCCGCTCGACGGTGTAATGGCTCGAGATGATCGGTAGGGCGGGCATAGGAAGTCGGCTACCGGCCCGAAGAGTCTGTGACCGATAGCTGGTAGCCGAGAGCCGGCAGCCTCCTCAGGGCGTTGCCGCTCGCGGAGCCGGCCGAGGCATCATCTCCGGTCGGTTCGCCAGCACGTATGCGGTCCAGGCCACCACGGTCGCGGCCTGCTTGAGATCCTCGATGACCAGCCGTTCATAGGTGTCTACGTTGGAGTGGTGGGTGCGGGTACTGTATTCGATCGGATCCTGGCGGAAGTTGAAACCGGGCACCCCGGCCGCTACGAAGCTCAGGTGGTCAGTGCCACCGGTGTTGCCATGGGTAACCGCAACGACGCCCAGATCCTGGAACGGGGCGAGGATCTGCTGGAAGATCGGGATCGCGGCGGAATTCGACTGGTCCCAGATCCCCCGGAGCCGGCCGGTCCCATTGTCCACGTTCAGGTAGGCCGAGATCTTGGGCAGCTCGGCCCGGTGCATCCGAATCCAGCTGCGGGATCCGATCAGGCCCTGCTCTTCGCCGGTCCAGAGCGCGATCCGCACGGTGCGCCGCAGCGGGAGCCCCACGGCCTTGAGGATCCGCATCGCTTCCATCATCACGACCGAGCCGGCACCGTTGTCGGTCGCCCCGGTGCCGGAATGCCAGCTGTCATAGTGGGCGCCGATCATGACCAGTTCATCGGCCTTGTCGGTTCCCGGGATTTCCGCAATAACGTTCGTGGGGAACCGGTTGTCGTCCAGGAAACGGGTCTGAAGGCTGATCTCGAGCTTGACGGGCAGACCCCTCTGCGCCACCCGGTAGAGGGTCCCGAATTGCTCGTGGGCCACGATGAGGTGGGGGACCGGATTGTACACGCTGTCTCGCGCCGTGCGTCCATCCATGTGGCCGCCGTTGAGAAACAGGCCGTAGGTCCACGCCGAAGACTGCAACACCGCGGCCGGCTGCTCCTTGCGAAGGAGCTGGGTGCCCGCGGTGTTCAGGCGCTGGACTTGCTGGAAGTTGGTCGGAGTCCCCAGCGCCACGGGGCCAGCCGGGCCGGCGGGAGAAGGCCTCGGTGCCGGCGGGTTGATCAGTTCATCGAGGCTGAGCCGGGTCC
>DATECI010000174.1:0-3670 GCA_035286985.1 Gemmatimonadales bacterium | reverse complement strand
CGGCCCAGGTTCGACGGGGTGGTGCTGGAGGCGTTCGGACGGGGCAATGCCCCGCCAGGGATCCTTCCGGGGGTACGGCGATGGCTTGCCGAGAACAAGCCGGTGGTCCTGGCGACGCGGTGTCCGTTCGGCGAGGTGGGTGGCGAGTATGCGTTCGAGGGCGGCGGCGGCCAGCTCCTTTCGCTCGGGGTGATTCCCGCCGGTCCGCGCTCCGCCTCGCTGGCCCGGATGGAGCTGGTGCTCTGCCTTGCGGCCGGAATGCGGTATGGAGGAGCAGGATGAGCGCCCGGCTCCAGCCGCTGGAGGACCTCCCCCCTGAAATCGTGGACATCGTGGCGCGGCTGGAAGCGGCCGGATTTGAAACCTGGTGCGTGGGAGGCGCGTTGCGGGACCGGTTGCTGAGCCATTCCTCCGCCGATGTGGACGTTGCCACTGCGGCCCCCCCGGACGAGGTTCTGCGATTGTTCCCCAAGACGGTTGCGGTCGGGGTGAAGTACGGCACGGTCGGGGTACTCGATCGGAAGCACGTCCTCCACGAAGTGACCACCTTCCGGCGAGATGTGGCGACCGATGGCCGCCACGCCGTGGTGGAGTACGGAGCATCACTGGAGGAGGACCTGGCTCGGCGGGATTTCACCATCAATGCGCTGGCCTACCACCCGATCCGGCGAGAGTGGTGCGATCCCTTCGGCGGCGCGGACGACATCGACCGCGGTGTGCTTCGGGCCGTGGGCGATCCGGCCGGTCGCTTTGCGGAGGACTATCTCCGAATTCTGCGGGCTCTGCGCTTTGCCGCGCGGTTCGGGTTCGAGATCGAGGCAGCCACCTGGACAGCGGCCATCGCCGGTGCCCCGGGGCTCCGGGGGCTTTCTGCCGAACGGGTGCGGGAGGAGTGGCTCAAGGGTCTGGAGACGGCCCGTTCCGTGGCCCGGCTGGTGTCGCTCTGGCAGGAGGTTGGGGCGGCGGCGATCTGGATTCCGGAGCTCTCGGTCCGCTCCGGGGTGGCCCGGGAAGCGCCCGAGCCCCGAGATCCTATCGTTCTCACCGCGACCCTCTGCTCCGACGCGGGGGAAGTCCTAACCCGGCTCCGGGCATCCAACAGCGATATCGGCCGGGCCCGCGCCATGGGGGCAGGTCCCGCCGAGCCGGTTTCCGGCGCGCCGGTCGAAGTGCGGCGGTGGCTGGCTCAGGTGGGAGGCGCGGCGGAGGATCTCCGGCTGCTCGCGGCCTATCGCCTCGGGGCGGACCCGGCCTGGGGGCCGATCGTGGAGGGGATCCGGGAACGGGGCGAGCCCACGGCGCGAGGGCAGCTCGCGCTCAGCGGCGACGACCTGGTGCGGGCGGGTGTTCCGGCCGGCCCCGCGCTGGGCCAGTTGCTCGCCCGGCTTCTCGAGGCCGTGCTCGAGGATCCGGCGCTGAATACCCGGGACCGGCTTCTCGAGAAGGTGCGGGCATGGAGCTGACCCCGCTACTCTTCGCGACCGGGGCGGCGGCCGGCAATCTCCTGGGTGCCGTGGCGGTGGTACGGGCCGCGCGGCGCGGCCTTGCGGTAATCCAGCTCTTCCTCGCGTTCGGGGCCGGCTTCATGGTGGCGCTGGTGCTGGCCGGGGTCTTGCCGGAGCTCTTCCGGTCGGCGCCGGAGATCTCCTTGGCGGGACTCCTGGTCCTGGCTGGTTATCTGCTGGTGCACATTACCCAGCACGTTCTCACCCCCCATTTCCATTTCGGCGAGGAGACCCACGAGGTGCCGCGCTCGGCGGGCTACAGCGCGCTGATCGGCCTGGTTCTGCACGCCTTTTTCGACGGGGTGGCGGTGGCCAGTGGCTTCCTGGTGTCGTGGTCGCTGGGGGTGCTGTTCTTCTTAGCGATCCTGCTGCACAAGCTCCCGGAAGGCGTGTCGGTGGCGAGCGTGATGCTCGCGAGCGGGTTAGGACCGCGCCGAGCGATGCAAGCCGGCCTGGCGCTGGGCATCACCACGGTCCTCGGGGCCGTGCTCACCGGGGCGATCGGGTCCCTGGCCCGGCATGGGCTGGCCCTGGCGGCCGGGGTCACCCTGTACGTCGCGGCGTCCAACCTGGTTCCCGAGGTGCAGGCCCGGCGAGGGATGCGGATCACGGTGGCCTTTCTGGGAGGGGCAGCGGCTTTGCTGTTCTTGCGGACTCTGGGGCCAGTGCCCCGATGAGGGGAGCGATGGAGGAAGCGCCGGAGCTGTTTTCCACACCCGAGCCACTCGCCGCGCGGATGCGGCCCCGGACCCTGGCCGAGTTCGTGGGCCAGGAACAGCTACTGGCTCCGGGACGAACCCTGGGGGATGCCCTCCGCCGGGGCGACCTGGGTAGCACGATTCTCTGGGGGCCGCCGGGGACCGGCAAGACCTCGCTCGCCTACCTGATCGCCCAGCACACCGGCCGGGCGTTCATCGGCTTCAGCGCGGTGACCGAGGGAGTCCAGCGGGTGCGGGAGATCATCAAGGAGGCGGAGGAGCGGCGCCGGCTGGGGCGCGGAACGATCCTCTTCTGTGACGAAATCCACCGGTTCAACCGGGCCCAGCAGGATGCCTTCCTTCCTCACGTCGAGCGGGGCACGGTGACGCTGATCGGCGCCACCACCGAAAACCCGAGTTTCAGCCTCAATGCCGCCCTGCTTTCCCGCTGCCAGGTCTTCGTGCTGGAGCCGTTGCCTCCGGCCGCCATCGAGCAGGTGGTCCGGGCCGCGCTCAGCGACGAGGAGCGCGGGTTAGGTTTGCAGGGAGTCCAGGTCGACGCTGAGGCGTTGGCCTGGCTCACGGTCCAGGTGGACGGCGATGCCCGGCGGGCCCTGGCGGCCCTGGAAGCCGCTGCGCTCCAGGTAGGCCCGGGCGGGCGGGTGACCCTGGCGATCCTCGCGGACGCCATGGCCCGGCGGGTGCCCCGCTACGATCAGGCGGGGGAGGAGCATTTCAATTTGCTCTCCGCCTATCACAAGTCCCTTCGCGGGAGCGATCCCCAGGGAGCGCTCTACTGGATGGCGCGGATGCTTGAGGGGGGCGAAGACCCGCTGGTCCTTTTCCGCCGCGCGATCGCCATGGCCGCGGAGGACATCGGGCTCGCCGATCCCCAGGCCCTGCCGCTCGCGGTGGCGGCGCGGGAGGCGTTCCGGCAACTGGGTCCGCCCGAGGGCTATCTCCCCCTCGCCGAAATGACGATCTACCTGGCCACGGCTCCCAAATCGAACAGCGTCGTGAAGGCGTTGGGCGCAGCGATCGAGCTGGCTCGGGAGACCCCGGCTGAGCCGGTCCCGCTCCATTTGCGGAATGCGCCGACGGCGCTGATGAAAGGCCTGGGTTACGGGAAGGCCTATCGCTATGCCCACGATTATCCCGGGCATTATGTGGGACAAACCTATCTCCCGGATGCCTTCGCCGGTCGGGAATTGTATCAACCAGGATCGCTGGGCTACGAGAAGCGGGTAGCGGAGCGGCTGCTGACCTGGAAGCGGATGGCTGACGAGGAAAGGGGCGGGTAGGAGGGCTCTTATCTTTCAGGTGGCAGGTGGCAGGTGGCAGGTGGCAGGTGGCAGGTGACAGGTGGCAGGTGACAGGTGGCAGGTGACATGGTCGGCCTCGGCCTCGTCGTCGTCGTCGTCATCGTCATCGTCCTCGACGCTCAGGTGGTAGGTGATAGGTGAGAGG
>DATECI010000173.1:0-7674 GCA_035286985.1 Gemmatimonadales bacterium | reverse complement strand
GAGCCGTATCAGGGTGCCGCCACGGGGGTGGGCGGCATTCTCCGCGACGTTTTCACAATGGGCGCCCGGCCGGTAGCGTTGCTCAATTCGCTGCGGCTCGGTCCCCTCGATGACCCGAGGAACCGCTACCTTTTTTCCGGGATCGTGAAGGGCGTCGGCGACTACGGCAACTGCGTCGGGGTTCCCACGCTGGGCGGCGAGGTCGCCTTTGCGCCCGGCTATTCCGGCAATCCCCTGGTGAACGCGATGTGCGTGGGATTGTTGCGGGAAACGGCCTTGATGCGAGCCCGCGCCCACGGGGTCGGCAACGTGCTCCTGGCGGTGGGTAGCAGCACCGGCCGCGACGGGATTCATGGAGCGAGCTTCGCTTCGGAGGAGCTCTCGGCCCAGAGCGAAAGCCGCCGGCCCCAGGTGCAGGTGGGAGATCCGTTCACCGAGAAGCTCCTCCTCGAGGCGACGCTCGAACTCATCGAATCCGGGCTCACGGTGGCTATCCAGGACATGGGCGCGGCGGGTCTCACCAGCTCGTCGGCCGAGATGGCGGCGCGAGGAGGCGTCGGGGTCGAGCTCGATACCAGCCGGGTTCCAGTCCGCGAGCCCGGCATGACCCCGTACGAAATCATGCTCTCGGAATCCCAGGAACGGATGCTGGTCGTGGCCGAGCCTCATCAGGTTCCTGCCATCCAAGCGGTCTGCGGCCGGTGGGAGCTAACCGCCACGCCGGTGGGCCGGGTGACCGACGACGGCCTCTTCCGAGTCATGCACGGCGGCCTGACCGTCGCCGCAATCCCTGGAGAGCGGCTGATCGACGGGTGCCCGGTGTACTATCCGGAGGCCCGCGAAGATGCCTCGAACGCCGCTCGCCGCCAATCCGAGCCCCGCACCCCGGCCCGGGCCGACGTCCTCGGTGCCCTGCCGCTCCTGCTCGACGATCCCACCCTAGCGAGCAAGCGCTGGGTGTATGAGCAGTACGACTCCACCGTTCAGGCCGCGACCGTACTCCCACCGGGAGGAGACGCAGGCGTTCTCCTCGTCCCCGGTGAGAAGTTCGGCCTGGCCCTCTCGGTGGACTGCAACCAGCGCTACGTCGCTCTCGACCCGTACGAGGGCGGCAAGGCTGCCGTCGCCGAGTCGGCCCGCAATGTGGCCTGTGCCGGCGCCATCCCCCTCGGCATCACCAATTGCCTGAACTTCGGGAATCCCGAGAAACCCGAGATCTTCTTCCAGTTCAGAGAGGCCTGCCGCGGCATCGCCGAGGCCTGTCGCGCCTTCGGCACCCCAGTGACCGGCGGCAACGTCTCGCTCTACAACGAGAGCCCGGCCGGCGCGATCGATCCCACGCCGGTCATCGGCATGGTGGGCCTCCTGCGCGACGTAACCCGCCGCATTCCGAGTCACTTCACCGCCCCGGGCGATTCCATCGTGCTCCTTGGGACCAACCGGGGCCACCTCGGCGGGTCCAGCTACTGGGAAGTCGTCCGGGGGTTCGTGGGTGGTGCCCCGCCCCCGGTCGACCTCGAGGCCGAGGCGCGGCTGCACCGGCTGCTCGTCGCCGCGGCCGAGCGCGGCTTGGTCGTATCGGCCCACGATTGCGCCGATGGCGGTCTGGCCGTGGCGCTCGCCGAGTGCTGCCTCGGCGGACCGTACTCCGCTGCTACGCTCGGCGCCCTCGTGCACCTCGACGAGCCGGATGGCGTGCCGGCCGAGGCACTCCTTTACGGCGAGGACGCCGGCCGGGTGATTCTCTCGTGCGATCCCTCCAACACCCGGTCGCTCAAGGCGCTTGCCACCGAGCATGGAGTGCCCGCGCACGCCATCGGGATCATCGCGGAACCCGGGGACAACCTCGAAATCCGCCTGGGCCGGCTGGGACCGTGCTTCGAGTGGCCCACGCCCGAGTTGCGGCGGATCTATTTCGATGCGATTCCGCGAAGAATGGCGGACAGGGCGGTCGAGGCGGTCAAGGCGGGCAGAGACACAGCGTCGGCCGGTCGTCCAGTCCGCCCGTCCTCCTCGTCCGCCTGACATGTGCGGCATCATCGGAGTCTCCGCCATTCAGGACGCCGCCCGGGTCGCGTACCTGGGACTCTACGCCCTCCAGCATCGGGGCCAGGAGAGCGCTGGGATCGTCACGCTGGATGCCGAGGGAACGGCCCACACCCATCGGGGAATGGGGCTGGTGAGCGAGGTGTTCCTGGAGCGCGAGCTCCGCGACCTGCCAGGCGATGTTGCCGTCGGGCACGCCCGGTACTCAACTGCCGGGAGTTCGGTCCTCACGAACGCCCAACCCTGCGTCGCCAATTACCGGAGCGGCCCGCTCGCCCTGGCCCACAATGGCAACCTCACCAACGCCGCGGAGCTCAAGCGCCAGCTGGTGGCCCAGGGCGCCCTCTTCCAGTCCTCCTCCGATTCCGAGGTCATCGTCCACCTCATCGCCCGGTCCGCGGCGGACCATCCCGAAGGCCAGATCCGGGAGGCGCTGGAGCAGGTCGAGGGCGCCTACAGCCTGGTGATTGCGGTCGGCCGCACCATCTACTGCGTGGTGGACCCGCGCGGCTTCCGGCCCCTCATCCTGGGCCGGTTGGGCGACGGCATCATCGCCGCCTCGGAGACCTGCGCGCTCGATCTGGTGGGCGCGACCGTCATTCGCGAGATGCAGCCCGGCGAATTCGTGCGGGTCTCGAACGGCGTGCTCAAGGCCCTGAAGCCACTCAGCCCCAAGCCGGTGAGCCGCTGCGTTTTCGAGCTGGTGTACTTTGCCCGCCCCGACAGCACCATCTTCGGCGAATCGGTGGACCGGGTTCGCAGGGAGCTCGGCCGCCAGTTGGCCATCGAGCATCCGGCCCCGGGAGCCGATGTAGTCATGAGCGTGCCCGACTCGAGCAACGCCATGGCCCTGGGCTACGCCGAGCGGAGCGGGCTCAAGTTGGAGCACGGCCTGATCCGCAATCACTACGTGGGCCGCACCTTCATCAACCCGACCCAGGCGCTCCGGGTCGCCAGAGTCAAGATCAAATTCAACCCGGTGCGGGAGGTGATTGCCGGCCGCTCGGTGGTGGTGGTAGACGACAGCCTGGTGCGCGGCACCACCAGCAAGGGCCTGGTCCAAATGATCCGGGGCGCCGGCGCCCGCGAGGTTCACCTACGGCTCTCCTCGCCCCCGATCACCGGCCCCTGCCACTATGGGATCGACACGCCCACCCGGGAAGAGCTGATCGCTTCCACCCATTCCGCCGACGAGATCCGCGACTTTCTCGGCGTGGATTCGCTCGGCTACCTCTCCCTGGAAGGGATGCTTCGCGCCGCGGGGACGCGGAACGAGTTTTGCCACGCCTGCTTCTCGGGGCGTTATCCTATTCCGGAAGGCAACGGAGCCGGGAAGAACGGGGGGCAGATCGCATGAGCGAAGGCGCCGGACAACGACTGGTCTACTTCTTCGGCCAGGGCCGCGCCGACGGCACTGCTGCCATGAAGGACATCCTGGGCGGCAAGGGCGCGGGTTTGGCCGAAATGACCAATCTCCGCATCCCGGTCCCGCCCGGCTTTACCATCCCCGCCACTCTCTGCACCGCCTATCTCGAGAGCCGCACCTTCCCACCCCGGCTCCGCCCCCAGGTGGAAACCGCACTGCAGCGCCTCGAAGCCGCAACGGGCAAGGCCTTCGGCGGGGCCGAAAACCCCTTGCTCGTTTCGGTCCGCTCGGGCGCCGCCCTCTCGATGCCAGGCATGATGGAGACCATTCTCAATCTGGGCCTCAACGACACCACCGTGGAAGGGCTGAGCAAGCTGAGCGGAAATCCGGGCTTCGCCTATGACTCCTACCGACGCTTCGTGCAGATGTACGGGGGGGTCGTGTTC
Source organism: Gemmatimonadales bacterium (assembly GCA_035286985.1). Taxonomy (GTDB): domain Bacteria; phylum Gemmatimonadota; class Gemmatimonadetes; order Gemmatimonadales; family GWC2-71-9; genus JABFSM01. The sequence continues at coordinate 3,816 of DATECI010000173.1, read as the reverse complement.
GACGTGCCCAAGAGACAATTCGAGGAGATCCTGGAGCGCAGGAAAGCCGAGGCCGGGGTAGCGCGCGACATCGACCTCCCCGTCCCTGCCTTCCGCGAACTCGTCGCCGAATACAAGGCGCTGATCCGGAGCCAAACCGGCAAGCCCTTTCCCGACAATCCGGAAGAACAGCTCTGGGGGGCGATCGAGGCGGTCTTCCAGAGCTGGAACACCCAGCGAGCCCAGGATTACCGCAAGCTCCACGAGATCCCCCATACTCTCGGCACCGCGGTCAACGTCCTGGCCATGGTCTTCGGGAACATGGGAGAAGACTCGGGCACCGGCGTGGCCTTCACCCGCGACCCCTCGACCGGCGAAAAGGTCCTCTACGGCGAGTATCTGCTCAACGCCCAGGGAGAGGACGTCGTGTCGGGAGCGCGTGACCCCGAGCCGATCTCCCGCCTGAAGGAACGGATGCCGGATGCATACGCCGGGCTCGAGCGCGTGGCTCGTACCCTGGAGCGTCACTTCCGCGACCTCCAGGACCTCGAGTTCACCATCGAGCGGGGCCGGCTGTACATGCTGCAGACCCGGCGCGGCCAGCGGTCGGGCCTGGCCGCGGTCCGCGGGGCCGTGGACATGGTGGACGAAGGACTGATCTCGGAAGATGAGGCGATCGCCCGGGTCCCCCCGAATGATCTGAACCAGCTCTTCCATCCCACGGTGGACCCCAAGGCCAAGCTCGACCTCCTGGCAACCGGTCTGGCCGCGTCTCCCGGCGCAGCGTCGGGCATCGCGATCTTCGACGCCGACCGCGCCGAAGCGCGGGCCCGGAGCGGCGATGCCGTCATTCTGGTCCGCAACGAAACCAGCCCCGAAGACTTTCACGGGATGGTGCTCGCCAAGGCCATCGTCACCGCCCGGGGCGGGATGACGGCGCACGCCGCCGTGGTGGCCCGGGGCATGGGGAAGCCCTGCGTCGCCGGCGCCCGGGAGCTCGACATCTACGACACTCCACCCCGCTTTGCCGTCAATGGCCGCTCCATCGCGGAGGGCGACTGGATCACTGTGGACGGTAGCACCGGCCGGGTCTTTGCCGGCCAAACCCCCCTGATCCAGCCCCGGCTCGACGACTATTTCAACCGGCTGATGAACTGGGCCGACGCCCGCCGCCATCTGCGGGTCAGGGTAAACGCCGACACCCCGGCCGACGCACACCGGGGCCGCGACTTCGGCGCCGAGGGGATCGGGCTCTGCCGCACCGAGCACATGTTCTTCGAGGGAGACAGGATCATGGCCATGCGGGAGATGATCCTCGCCTCGGACCAGCCCGGTCGCCAGCTCGCCCTCGCCAAGCTTCTCCCCATGCAGCGGAACGACTTCGAGGGGATTTTCCGCGCCATGGAGGGTTACCCGGTCACCATCCGGCTGCTCGATCCGCCGCTGCACGAGTTCCTCCCCAAGGAGGACCCGGAGATCGAGGCGCTCGCCAGGGAGATGAACAAGCCGGTCGAGGAGATCCACCGCACCATCCGCTCCCTCTCCGAGATCAACCCCATGCTCGGGCTCCGCGGTTGTCGGCTCGGCATCATGTATCCCGAGATTACCGCGATGCAGGCCCGGGCCATCTTCGAGGCGGCCTGCACCGTTGCGGCGCGGAAGGGGCGGGTCCAGCCGGAGGTGATGATCCCGCTGGTTGCCCACGTAGTGGAGTTCCGGAAGCAGGCGCTCATCGTCCGGCAGGTGGCTGAGGAAGTGTTCCGCGAGCGCCAGATCACCGTGCCTTACCTGTTGGGCACGATGATCGAACTCCCCCGCGCCGCCCTTACCGCCGACGAGATCGCCCGCGAAGTCCAGTTCTTCTCCTTCGGTACCAACGATCTGACCCAGACCACGTGGGGGCTGTCTCGCGACGACGCCGGCGCGTTCTTGCCGGCCTATCTCGAACACAACGTCATCGAGAGCGACCCGTTCATCACGCTCGACATTCCCGGCGTCGGCAAGCTCATGGCGATGGCGGTGGAATTGGGCCGCGGGGAGCGGCGCGATCTTAAGCTCGGCATCTGCGGGGAGCACGGCGGAGACCCGGTCGCGATTGCCTTCTGCGAGGCGCAGAAGATGAACTACGTGTCCTGCTCGCCATTCCGGGTGCCGATCGCGCGGTTGGCCGCGGCCCAGGCCGCGCTGGCGGAGCGGGGCACCATGAATCGGACCCGGGCGACGGTCTAGCTCTCTAGCTCCTGGCTCTCTAACCCTCTCTAGGCACTCGCCTTTCTCCGCTGCCTCGCGCGGAGATAATCCGTAAACAGCTCCACCGGCGCCGGCCGGCCCAGGAAATAGCCCTGCCCCTTCTGGCAGCCCCGCTCCCGCAGGAAGGCGGCTTGGGCCCGCGTCTCCACTCCTTCCGCCACGACATCCAGGTCCATCGCTCGGGCCAGCGCGATGATGGCCGTGGTGATCGCGGCGGCATCCGGACTGGTCGTCACGTCCACGATGAACGATCGGTCGATCTTGAGGGTCGAGACCGGGAAATGCTTGAGGTAGCTGAGCGAGGAATAGCCGGTCCCGAAATCATCGATGGCCAGGCTGATCCCGAGCTCGGCGAGTTCCCGAATCCGTCGCTCCGTGGTACCGCCCCGCTCCATCAACAGGGACTCCGTGAGCTCGATCGTGAGATCGGACGGGCGCGCTCCCGTTTCATCGAGAATGTCCTGCACCGTGCGCACGATTCCCCGCTGGCGTAGCTGCCGGGCCGAGAGATTGACTGAAAAGCGCAACCCGACGAACCCGAGGTCGGCCCAGCGCCGCGCCTGGGCGCAGACCGACCGGAAGCTCCATTCGCCCAGCGGCACGATCAGCCCGGACTCCTCACAGAGGCGGATGAAGTCTGCCGGCAGCACCAAACCCCGCTCCGGATGATCCCAGCGGATCAACGCCTCCGCCCCGGTTGCCCAGCGGCTCCCGAGATCCACGATCGGCTGGTACCACAGGGTGAACTCACCATGGTCCACCGCTTTCCGAAGCTCCTGCTCGAGCCGCATCCGCTCGATCGACTGGGAGTTCATCGAGGCGGAATACAGCTCGATCGTGTTGCGCCCCTCGTCCTTGGCGTGGGACAGCGCCACGTCCGCATTCTTGTGGAGGGTCTCAGTGTCGCCCCCGTCCTCGGGATACATCGCGATGCCGATCGAGCCGGTCACGAACACTTCCTGGGACCCCAGCCGGAAGGGCTGCTCGAACGCCGCGAGCAGGCGCCGGGCAGCCCACAAGGCTTCCTCGGCCGTGCCCAGGCCCGGCAGTACCACCGCGAACTCGTCGCCGCCCAGCCGGGCCAGCTGAATACCGACCGCTTCGGCCGCCGTTGGGCTCGGGGTGGAGGCCGTTTCCTGGCGGCATACCGCGACCAGCCGGGTCGCGACCTCCTGGATCAGCCGGTCGCCCGGCCCATGCCCCAGGGTGTCGTTGATGCGGCCGAAATGATCGAGATCGAGGGAGCAGACCCCGATCCGCTGGCCGTTGGCCCGCCCGATCGCCTGGCCAAGCCGCTCCCGGTAGAGGATCCGGTTGGGAAGCCGGGTTAGGGCATCGTAGAACGCCAGGACCCGCACCTGATCCATCATCCGGGCGTTGGCCAGCGCAACCGCGACCCGATCGGCCAGCCGCCGCAGATCGAGCAGACGCTCGTTGGAACGCCGGTCGGGGGCAGCCCGCAAGGCCAGCACGCCGAGCAGCTCGCCCGCCTGGTGAAGGGGGCAGGCCACGAGCGCCGGCACGCCGCCGCCAGCCCCATCGCCGACGAGATGGGCCAGATAGCCGGGGACCGGAGCCTCTTCTCCC
>DATECI010000172.1:0-2150 GCA_035286985.1 Gemmatimonadales bacterium | reverse complement strand
TCCAACAAGGGAACCGGGCCCGGAATCCTCTGGCCCGTGCACTGGGTGAGCTGGCGCGATCCGGAGGCCATCGTGGCGGTCTTTCCCTCGGACCACTTCGTCTTGGAGCAGCGCGTCTTCCTGGCGTACGTGGCGGGTCGTCGGGCGGTGGCCGGAGGCGGTCGTCATCCTCGGGATGGAACCTGACGGTCCCGAGGAGGAATACGGCTGGATCGAGCCGGGCGAGCCAGTGCCCGAGGCCCCCGAATGAGCCCGGGTCCTCAGCTTCTCGGAGAAGCCGTCGGCAGCGCGGGCGCGCGCCTTTCTCCGGTCCGGCTTCTTGTGGAACAGCCTGATCGTCGTCGCTCGCGTCGAGGCCCTGAAGGCCCTGGGCCGCCGGTACATGCCGGAGGTAGATGCGCGCCTCTCACGGCTCGCGGCGTTCGCCAGGACCGAAGACGAACCCTGGGCCGTTCATCAGGCCTATGCGCTGATGCGGTCGGCAAACTTCTCCCAGGAGGCGCTGACACCTTGCGATTCGTCCTTGGTGGTCCTGCCCGTCCGCGGGGTCCTCTGGAGCGACTGGGGAACGCCGGATCGCGTGGTGCAGACCCTCCGCCGGATCGGGGCCTCTCCCACATGGCTCGATCCCTGGTCGAGGCAACCCGCTGACTCCCCCGGTGGAATTTCCGAAGAGCCTGACAAATCGGCTGAGCCGGCTTGGCGGTGGACTTCGCCTCGCTCTTCAAAACTATTTCGAGGGCGCGAGGCCGTGTGAGGCGGAGCAGCCGGCCGCGGCGGGGGAGATACGGAGCAGGGAATGAGGCTGACTGTCCGGCTCACCCTCCCGCTGCTTGGGATCCCGCTCCCGGCCTCCGCCCGTCCCACGCTCAACCGCCTGGCCCACTGGAATCAGCACCACCGCCAATGGGTCCGGCTCGGGCTCGGGACCGGCGTGGTGCTCATGGGCTTCGCCATTCTGGTGACGGTGTGAACCGCCAGATGGAAGAGCCCGATGATCGTGGCGGCGGTCGCCACAATGGTCGCAGCCCCCGGCGGGTTTCTTCGCGCCGCCGACCTTGACACTGCGGACCGCTGACAAAAAGTCGGGCGCCGGGCTCGCGTTTTACCGGCTTCGACAGTTTGTCTGACCGCGCGCGCAATCCGCCTCCTTCGCGACCCGTAAGCCCTCGCCACGACGTCACTCGCCAGAGCCGCCGGCTGGCACCCGGCTTGCTCTCGGAATTCCCGGGGGAGGGGAATAGCCATGGAAGAATTCTTCGGTAAGTACTGGATCTGGATCCTGTTGGGTGGGATCTTCGTCGCCATGCACTGGTTCGGTGGGATGGGGTGCGGCGGCGGGCATCGCCATGGCGGCCAGTCTGGCGAGGAGACTGACAAGTCCGGCGAGAGAAAGAAGCGAACCACCCAGTCGGGCCATTCGGGGGGATGCCACTGAGGCGTCTCTACAGGAGGAATGCACGATGAGAGCTCGATTGATCGTGGGGATGGTGCTCGCCCTGCTGCTGGCCGGCGCGCTGCCGGCTTCTGCCCGGATGATGGGCGCCGGGGGCGGCGCGGGCGGCGACATGATGGGCAGCGGGATGCACGGCGCGGCCCCGGCGACCGGCTGCTCCAGCATGACCGGCGGACCGTCGGCGTTCGGCTACGACGGGCCGTGGATCAGCTTCGCTCTCACCCATGCCACGGTGCTCGATCTCACCCCGGACCAGGTGAACTCGCTCACCACGCTCCGGGACGAGTTCCGGAAGGAGGCCATCCGACTTGGCAGCGAGATCCGCGCGGCGGAGGCCGAGGTGCGGCGGCTCTACGCGCAGCAGCCGCTCGACCTGCAGGCGCTGGAGTCCAGGGTGCGGGCCGCGGCGGGGATCGAGGCCGACCTCGAGCTTGCCCGGGTGAAGACGCTCGTGAAGGGCAAGGCGCTCCTCACCCCGGAGCAGCAGCAGAAGGCCGGCGCCCTTGCCCGGAGCATGGGGTGGGCGCGAGGGGCCTCCATGATGGGCGGCCCGGGGCGGTAGACAGGGCCATGATCCCAGGGTGGCTCGATGAGATCGAGGCGGAAGTCGTGGGATGCCTGTGCCATCGCGGCCCGATGTCCGCGCGCCAGCTGGCCGAGGCCCTCGGTGTCTCGGAGGCCTCGGCCGTGCACT
>DATECI010000171.1:0-3412 GCA_035286985.1 Gemmatimonadales bacterium | reverse complement strand
CCGCCGTCTTCGCTTTTCCAGATCCCGCTGCCGGATCCGCCGCTCGCGAAGCCCCAGCTGGTTCGCTGCCGCTGGTAGGTCGCCGCCCAGAGAATCTCGGGATTGGTCGGATGGACCACGAGATCGGTGGCGCCGGTGTTCTGGTCCACGTAGAGCACCTTGGTCCAGCTCCGGCCGCCGTCGGTGCTCTTGAACACGCCCCGTTCCGGGTTGGGGCCGAAGAGGTGCCCCATCGCCGCAACCCACACCACGTTCGGGTCGCGGGGATGGACCACGATCCGGGCGATGCTCTGGGTCTCCCGAAGCCCCACCTGGGTGAAGCTCTTCCCGCCGTCGGTGGTCTTGTACACCCCATCCCCGAACGAGGAGCTCTGCCGGTTGTTGGGCTCGCCGGTCCCCGCGTAGAGAACGTTTGGGTCGGAGGGGGCCACCGCGAGGTCGCCGATCGAGTGAGTGCTGTAGTTGTCGAAGATCGACTGGAAGGTGATCCCCCGATTCGAGGTCTTCCAGATCCCGGCGGTGGCAAACCCGACGTAGAAGGTCGCGGGGTCACTTTCCACCACCGCGATGTCGTTGACCCTGCCTCCCTGTCCGATCGGACCAATGACGCGCCACTGGAGCCCCCTGAGCAGCGGGTCATCGGCCTGATTGAGGAGCGGTTGCGGCCTCCCCGCCCCGGCTTGCGCGGGTCCCTGCCCCTGGGCCATCAGGAAGGGAAGGAGGAGGAGCAGAACTGCGAATCGAGTTGGACGAGTTCTCATGGGGCCTCCGATATGCTGCGAACAGCGGTGTGGCGCGGTCGGGAATTCCGCGCTGGAGTGGTTCGAGATTCTGGGAGATGCTACTCCCGCAGTGTACGCACCGCCAGTCGCGGCCGTTGACGTGGTAGCCCTGACGGCTGACCCCTAACGCCCCGTCAGCCGCTCCAGCACTGCTGCCAGGTCCGGCACCACCGTGAGCACTTCAGCCAGCGGATCCTGCCCCAGCTTCTCCATCCGCTGGGCCGCCGAGGCGATCGTGTACTTCGACACGTCCAGGTGCTGATTCACCTCCCGCCACTGGAGCGGCATGGAGACCGGTGCCCCGGGAAGGGGCCGAGAGCTGAACGGCGTCACCAGCAGCTGGCCATGCCGATTCTGCAAGTAATCGAGATACACCTTCCCCTCCCGCCCCTTGATTGGTCGCACGATGGTCGAGATCTCGGGCAGCTCCGCCGCTACGAGCCGCGCCAGAACCTCGCCCAGCGTCCGCGACTGGTCATAGGTGAACTGGCGGCCGAGTGGCAGGAGCACGTGGAGCCCGCTCGCCCCGCTGGTCTTGACGTAATGGGGGAGCTCCACCCGTTCGCACAGCCGGTGCAGCGCCCGGGCCACCTTCACCACGTCGGCGAATGGAGCGCTCTTGGGATCGAGGTCGATGATGCACCAGTCCGGCTGCTCCAGCGTCTTCACCCGGCTGGCCCAGACATGGAGGGGAATCGCGCCCAGGTTCGCCACGTAAAGCAGGGTCTCCCGGTCGTCGCAGACGATGTACTTGATGTCCCGCTGGGTTTCTTCGCTCCAGATCGGCGCCGTCCGGACCCACTCCGGCGTGAAGTCGGGGGCGTCTTTCTGGTAGAACGATTTCCCCTCGATCCCGTCCGGGAACCGGGTTAGGACGAGCGGCCGGTCCCTGAGGTACGGCTCCATCCAGGGCCACATGATCCGGTAGTACTCGATCAGATCGCCCTTGGTGTACTTCTCCAGGGGCCAGAACACCTTTTGCAGGTTGCTGAACGCCACCTCCGCCGGCTCTCGCCGGACTACCTGTGGTGGGGGCGGATCGTCCGAAGACTCGGGCGCGCCGCCCGCCGGACGTTGCCGCAGGCACTCCTCCGGCTTCTTGTCGTCCCGGAACCGGAGGAATACCGGCTGCCGGAGCAACCCGTCCTCGGTCCATTCCTTGAACTGGACCTCGCACACTACCGTGGGCTCGACCCAGGTTGTGTCTCCCGCTCCCGGGATCGGCCGCTGCTGCGGCACGGGGTCCTCCGAGGGCCATGGCCTCGGCCCGTTGCACGGCGGGCTCCCCCGGACCAGGTCTTCCAATTGGGCTCTCACCCGGGCGAGCTCCTTCTCGCTGAATCCGGTGCCCGCCCGTCCCGCGTACACCAGCTCGCCGTCTACCCGGTCCGCGAGCTGGAGCGCCCCGAACCCACCCCGGCTTCCCTTTGGCCCGGTGAACCCGACGACCACGAAGTCGGCCGTCTGCTCGGCCCGGACCTTGATCCATTGGGGGCTTCTGCCCCCCTGGTAGGGCGAATCCGCTTTCTTCCCTACCACGCCCTCGAGCCCGAGCGCCACAGCCTGTTGCATGAGCGTCACCCCGTCCTGCTCGAAGTGCTCCAGGAATCGCACCGGGCCAAGCGGTGGCAGCAACATCCGGAGAATCCGCTTCCGCTCGATGAGCGGCAGCGCCCGGAGATCCCGCTCCTCGAAGCCCAGAAGATCGAAGCTGTAGAGAATCGCCGGGGTCTCCGCCGCCGCCCGCCGCACGTCGATCGCGCGCCCGAGCCGCGCCCGCTTCTGGAGAGCCTGAAAGCTCGGCCGGCCCTGCCCATCAGGCACCACCAACTCCGCATCCAGCACTGCACGCGGCACCGGCAGGGCCCGCACCGCCCGAGCCACCTCCGGAAAACTGGCGGTGAGATCGTTGCCGTTCCGGCTCCTGAGCGTTGCCCCGTCCCGATCGTGGGTCACCACCACTCGGTATCCGTCGAGCTTCGGTTCAAACAGCCAGCCCGCTTTGCTGAACGGCTTGTCCTTCGGCTCGGCCAGCATGAGCTCAACCGTGGCGGCTTCGACCCGGCGCAAGGGCGCTTTCAGCCGCTCGAGCTCCGCCCGGATCCGGTCGGTCGGGGTGCGGCCCTCTTCGAGATCTTCCACCGTGAGACCCGAGAGGACCGACGCCTCCGGAAACGGCGCGGCGTCGGTCGTGGCGTAGCTGTCGCGCTCCTTGATCAAGAGCCAGTCCTTCTCCGACTTCTTGATCTTCACCAGGGTCCAGCGCCCGTTGAGTTTGTAGCCTTTGAGATCGAACAGCAGCTTCCCCTTGACGAGACCCTCGAGCGGATCCTCGATCGGCACCCATTCCCCCCGGTCCCACACGATCACCGCACCCGCGCCGTAATTCCCCTCTGGAATCAGGCCCTCGAAATCGCCGTACTCGAGCGGATGGTCTTCCACGTGGACCGCCAGGCGCTTTTCCCGCGTGTCGTACGACGCCCCTTTCGGCACTGCCCATGAGCGCAGCACCCCTTCCATCTCGAGCCGGAGGTCGTAATGCAGCCGCCGCGCCGCGTGCTTGTGGACCACGAATAGCTTTCCCGGGCCGGCCTCGGCGCCCCCAAATGGTTCCGGGGTGCGGTCGGGCG
>DATECI010000170.1:0-3065 GCA_035286985.1 Gemmatimonadales bacterium | reverse complement strand
GCCGACGGCCTTGCGGGGGGTCGCAGTGTGTCCGGCGGGGGGTCGCGCATCGGTCGGCAGGCTCTCCACCGGGATCGGCTCGGAGCAGTGCTGACAAAGCCGGCGCACCAGCCGTTGGGCCACGATTCCCTTGAGCACCGCGGCCAGCTTGAAGCTGTCGGTGCCGAGGTCCCGGAGCCGGACCACCGCCGAGGGCGCGTCGTTGGTGTGCAGGGTGGAAAGCACCAGGTGGCCGGAGAGGCCGGCCTGAATCGCGATGTTCGAGGTTTCCCCGTCGCGAATCTCGCCGACCAACAGAATGTCGGGATCCTGCCGCAGCACCGAGCGGAGCGCGGTGGCGAAGGTGAAACCCTGGGCCTCGTTCACCTGCAGCTGGGAGATTCCGGGGATGTCGTACTCGACCGGGTCCTCCACCGTGACGATGTTCACCTTCCCGGTGCGCAGCTCGTTGACCAGCGCGTACAGCGTGGTGGTCTTCCCACTCCCGGTGGGCCCGGTGACCAGGATCATCCCCTCGCGGTGGCCCATGAACTTCCGGAAGATCCCCTCTTCGTTGGCGGGCAGATGCAGGTCCGGGATATTGGCCCGGAGGTTGGATTTGTCGAGAATCCGGATGACCACCTTTTCCCCGCGGCGAGCCACCGGAACGGTCGCGATGCGGAGGTCAACCACCTTGCCATCCACCCGGACCCCGGCCCGCCCGTCGTGGGGGTGGAGGGGATCGGTGACGTCGAGCTTGCCAAGGATCTTCACTCGCCGTGCTAGGGAGGGCCCGGAATTGGGTGGGAGCCGCATGACTTCCTTGAGGACCCCGTCAATCCGGTAGCGCACCGACATCCCGTCGGTGAGCGGCTCGGCATGGATATCGCTGGCTCCTTCCCGTACGGCCTCGGCGATCATGGCGTCCACCAGCTTGGTCATCGGGGCCTCGAGAGCCGGGTCCCGGTCGGTGGTGACCTCAATTTCCTCGATGGATTCCAGATTGGCCGGGTTCAGCCCGTCGAGGAGCTGGTTGATGGCTTTCTCGGGGCGATAGGCTTCGTCGATCTTCTTGGCGATGGCCTCGGGAGGAGCGACCTCGAACGTAACCCGCCGCCCGGTGACAAATCGAAGGGTCTCCTCGAGATCGAGGTCCCGGGGATCCGCGGTGGCCATCGTGATGGTGCGATCGTCAGCCTGGAGAACCAGGACCAGGTGCTTGCGAGCAATCGATTCCGGCAGCAGGGCCGCCGCCCGGGGATCGGCGGCGCCAAGGTCTGCAGGCTTGACCTTGAACCGGCCGGTGAGGGCCTGGACTATCGCGTAATCGCTGGTGTAGCCATTGCGGACAGCGCGCTTCCAGACCGTTTCCCCCTCCACCTGGCCCGGCTGCCGCAATTCGGCCGCCTGACTGCCTTGCAGAACGCCTGCATCCTGGAGGGCCTGTGCGAGCCAGAGGTCGGGGGCCGGCTTCTGGCCGGTGGCGTTGGCGGTCATGCGGTCCGGGAGCGGGAAAGAGTATTGGTGACCGAACGCTCTATAACTACAATTCCGACAAGCCCGTAGCAACCCCGTACTGAATCCGGGTCAGGGTTCCCGAGGAGCATGCGATGTTGGTTCAGGGAAACGTGGCGGCTCCCGGTGACAAAAGTCTGACCCATCGGCTTCTCCTCCTTGCGGGAATGGCGCCAGGCCGGTCCCGGCTTCAGGGAGCACTGACTTCGCTGGATGCCCGATCGACGGCCAAAGTCCTGCGCCTCCTCGGCGTTCCGGTCACCCCGCTCCGGCCCGGCAAGGAGGTACTCATATCGGCGCGAGGCCGGTTTGAGCGGCCGCGCCAAATCCTGCATTGTGGCAATTCCGGGACCACCACCCGCCTCTTATTGGGATTGCTGGCAGGCCACGACTTCCGGGCCACCCTGACGGGGGACAACTCATTGCGAAAGCGGCCGATGCGCCGCGTTACCGAACCCCTTGCCCGGATGGGGGCCCAGTTCGACGGAAAGGGGGGAGAGGCCCCCGACCGGCTCCCGTTGGCGATCCGCGGTGGGGGTCTGCATTCCTTGGAGTGGGAGCTGCCGGTCTCGAGCGCCCAGATCAAGGGGTGTTTGCTCTTTGCCGGGCTGGCTGGTGGGGTGCCGGTTTCGGTTCGGGAACCGTCGGGCCGGTCGCGCGACCACACCGAGCGGCTGCTGCGGTCATTCGGGTACCGGGTCGAGGAGAGCGCCGAGGGGTGGCTGCAGTTTGAGCCCACCGGAAAGCTCGAACCGTTCGATCTGGAAGTGCCGGGAGACATTTCCTCCGCGGCGTTCCTGGTCGGCGCGGCACTGCTCGCTACCGGAGGCGGCCTTGCCATCACCGGGGTGGGCCTCAATCCAACCCGTACCGGTTTTCTGCGGGTCCTGGAGCGGATGGGGGCGCGAATCACCGCTATCCAGACCGGGGAACGCTGCGGGGAGCCGGTGGGCGATCTCCAGGTCCGGCCCGGCCCGATTTACGGGACCACGGTTACGGCGGAGGAGATTCCTGGTCTCATCGACGAGATTCCGCTACTCGCGGTGCTGGCCGCCCGGGCGATGGGACGAACTCACTTTCACCAAGTCGGGGAGCTGCGGGTTAAGGAGAGCGACCGGCTGGGGCTCCTGGCCGAGAATCTCCGAGCGGTCGGGGCACTGGCCACCGTGGAGGGCGATACGCTCGTGGTGCAGGGAAAGCGAACTCCGCCGGTGGGGCCAGTGCGCACGGAGGGCGATCACCGTATCGCGATGGCGTTCGCGGTGCTCGGGGTGGTGGAAGGTGCCCAGGTGAGGGTGGACGACCTGGAGTGCGCCGCGGTGAGTTTCCCGGGGTTCGACGAGGTGATGCGACAGGTTACGGGACGGCGAGGACGGTGAGGACGGTGGATCTCTGACCACCTCCGACCCCACTGACCTCACCGTCCCCACTGTCCGACCCTTTGTGGTCGCCATTGACGGGCCCGCGGCTTCGGGAAAGTCCACCACCGCCATCGCTGTGGCGCGCGAACTCGGGGCGCGCCATCTGGATTCGGGGGCACTGTATCGGGCGCTGACCGTGGTGGCCCTGGG
>DATECI010000169.1:0-7589 GCA_035286985.1 Gemmatimonadales bacterium | reverse complement strand
CTGCGCTGAGTCGGCCGCGGTCACCAGCGCCGCCTCGGCCAGGAAGCGCTCGAGCGGAGTGCCGGTGTCGTCTTCAGGCACGACTTCGGACCACTCCGCCGCGGCCGCCACCAGCTCACGGACGTTGTCCCACCGGTCGGCACCCTCGGGGCCTTCGGCGAGCAGCAGCGATTCGTAGTCGAGGGCGGCGATCAGCTGTTCCAGCAGGATCACCGGCGCCAGGTCGGCGCTCCGGGCCCGGAAGTCGTCGAGCAGCGTCGCGAAGCGCTGCAGCGCCTCCCGAACGTTGGGACGAAGGCCGGTGATCCGGTCCGCGATCCGGGCCGCCTCGAGCAGGGACTTGCCCCAGCCACCCGCGGCGGCGCGGAAAATCCCCAGACTGGTTTCGCCGATGCCTCGCCGGGGAATCGCGACCGCACGGAGAAACGCTTCGTCGTTCGAGGGATTGGCGATGATCCGGAAATAGGCCAGCAGATCTTTCACCTCCCGCCGCTCGTAGAAGCTGATGGCGCCCACCACGCGGTAGGCCACCCCCGAGCGACGCATCGCTTCTTCCAGCGCGCGCGACTGGGCATTGGTGCGGTAGAGCACCGCCATGTCCTCGAGCGTCCACTCCCCCGCAGCGCTCCGCCGGGCCAGCTCCCGGGCGATCCACTCCGCTTCGTCCCGCTCGTCCGCGGCGGCCACCACCGTGACTGACTCGCCCCCTTCCCGCCGGGTCCGGAGCGTCTTCCCCAGCCGGCCCAGGTTGCGGGAAATCGCCGCGTTGGCGGCATCCAGGATGAGCCGGGTCGAGCGGTAGTTCTCCTCGAGGCGGACGATCCGCGTCCCGGGAAAGTCCCGGCTGAAGTCGAGCATGTTCTTCACCTCGGCGCCCCGCCAGCCGTAGATGGATTGATCGTCGTCTCCCACCGCGAAGACGTTGCCGTGGGCGCCGAGCCGGCGGACCAACTCGTACTGGGCCCGGTTGGTGTCCTGGAACTCGTCCACCAGTACGAAGGAGAAACGCTCCCGCCACCAGGCCAGCCGGTCCGGGTACTCCCGGAACAGGGTGAGCGGGTGCAGCATCAGATCGTCGAAGTCCATCGCGTTCTGCCGCTTGAGCGCCACCGCCAGCGGATCCATCAGCTCCCCGGCAATCTGGACCAGCCGGTCGAAGCCTGCTTGCGCCAGGAGCTGCTCGGCTCCCAGCATCCGGTTCTTGGCCGACGAGATGATCGCCTGCACCGCGCGGGGGGGGAACAGCTTGGGCGAGACGCTTCGCTCTTCCAGGAGTCGCTTGATCAGCACCAGCCGGTCTTCCTCGTCGAAGATCGTGAACTCGCGGGAGAAGCCCAGCCGCTCCGCTTCCCGGCGGAGCAGCCGGGCCGAGAGACCGTGGAAGGTCCCGATCCAGAGGCCGGTCGGATCGCGCTCCAGCAGCGTGCCGACCCGCTGCCGCATCTCGGCGGCCGCCTTGTTAGTGAAGGTGACCGCGAAGACCCGGTTGGCGGGAACCCCGTGCTCGTCGAGAAGGACCGCGATCCGGGTGGTGAGCACCCGGGTCTTGCCGGAGCCCGCCCCCGCCAGCACCAGGAGTGGGCCTTGCAGGTGTGCTACCGCTTCGCGCTGCTCGGGGTTGAGGGCCCGAGCCCATTCCCGGCCGACCGAACCCGCCGTCATCTCAGCGGGGGAGGAGACGGTCGGCTCCCATGTAGGAGACCAACGCCTGCGGAAGCCGCACCGATCCATCGGCCTGCTGAAAATTCTCGAGCAGCGCCGCGATGGTCCGCGCGAACGCCACGCCCGACGCATTCAGGGTATGGACCAGCTCGGGCTTGGCGCCGGGCGCGGGCCGGAACCGGATGTTGGCGCGCCGGGCCTGGTAATCGCTGAAGGTGCTGGAGCTCGAGCACTCGAGCCACGCGCCGACCCCGGCCGCCCACACTTCGAGATCGTAGGTCCGGGCCGCGCTGAAGCCCAGATCTCCGGTGGCCAGCTCGACCACCCGGTAGGGAAGCTCCAGCCGCCGCAGCACTGCCTCGGCATGCCCGGTGAGGAGCTCGTGTTCCGCGTCGCTCTCTGCGGGGCGGCAGAACCGGACCAGCTCCACCTTGTCGAACTGGTGGACCCGCAAAAGCCCTCGGGTATCCTTGCCGGCCGCACCCGCCTCGCGGCGGAAGCAGGGGGTGTGCGCCACCACCGCCGCCGGAAGGTTGGCACCCTCGAGAATCTCGTCCCGGAAGAGGTTGGTGAGCGGTACTTCGGCGGTCGGTATCAGAAACAGGTCGTCTTCGGGCGAAGCGTAGAGATCTTCCTCGAACTTGGGAAGTTGGCCCGTCCCGGTCATCGTGGCCCGGTTGACCAGATAGGGAGGCGCGATTTCCTGGTAACCGTGCTCCCGGGTATGCAGGTCGAGCATGAGCCCGGCCAGGGCCCGCGACAGCCGCGCCCCCTGGCCCGCGAAAACGGGAAAGCCCGAGCCGGCCACTTTGGCCCCCCGGGCCAGATCGAGAATGCCGAGCGATTCGCCGAGCTCCCAATGCGGCTTCGGAGCAAAGTCGAAGCGTGGGATCTCGCCCCAGCTTCGCACCACCCGGTTCGCCTCGGCCGCTCCGGTGGGCGCAGCGGGATGGGGAATGTTGGGAAGCCGGAGCAACATGTCGTGCAGGTTGTTCTCGGCCGCCCGGGAATCGGCCTCGAGCGACTTGACCCGCTCCCCGGACTCCTTGAGCCGAGCCCGCAGGTCGTCCGCCGGCTCGTTGCCGCGCTTGCGGCGGGCTACTTCCTCGCTCTGGGCGTTGCGCTCCGCCTTGAGCCGCTCAACCTCGGTTACCGCCGCCCGCCAGCGCCGGTCCAGTTCGAGCAGGGCATCCACCGCCCGGCCCAGGTTTTCGTCCCCGCGGCGCAGCAGGGCCGCGCGGCCGGCAGCGGGATCCTGCCGGAGCAAGCGGAGGTCGATCACCTCTTGGGGAGGCCGATCTCGAGACCTCGATACCCGCAGTTGATGTTGGAGAGGATCCGGATCGAAATCGCCCGCGCGCTGTCACTCATGGCAAGTACCTGGAGCTTGGCATAACTGGGAATGCTCAGAATGCAGGTCGGCGCCGGTGCCGAGCGGGCAAAGAACACGTCTCCCACCCGAATGTGGATCGTGTCGGCGGTGACATACCCGGTCTGCTCGGCGATCGTAATGGAATCGAAGGGCACCGCGGTCGGGAGAATGCCCGGATTGCCGGTGGTCCGTCCGGTGCTGGCCAGCGCGGCCAGGGGAATCAATACGTGCTCCCCTTCGGGGGTGATGTCGTAGATGAAATCGAAGTAGGTGACTTGATCGAGTCGGACGGCGCTCCGCGCGCTGATCAAATAGGCACTGGGCCGGAAGACCTCGGTGCCGGTCGCCGCCCAGAGTTCCAGACTGTCAACCCGGTTCTCGAACACCGCGGGCAAGAGACTCAACGGGTCCCCACACCCCGTTACGGCAGGGGGCAGGGCACCAACTCCAACCACCAGGAGAAGAGCCGAACGAAGACCGAGCGGTCGCATGGCAGGAATCGAAGGTTAAGGGGGAGCCGGAACCGGGTCAACCCATAGTGTTTTCTGGATTTCGATGATTTATTTCCCGCGAAGCTCGACCTCACTTCCAGCGAGGCTACATGGCAGGCTTGCGGGAGATCCTCCAGGGTCTCGACGCTGGCGATTCGGTGCGAGGAGGGGTCATCGTCGGCGACGACGGCCTCGTCATCCATAACGCCCTGACTCCCGACACCGACGACGAGGCCGTCGCGGCGCTTGCCGTCACGACCCGCCGCCACGCCGAGCAGCTGGGAGGGGCCAGCCGCTCCGGCCAGCTCAGGACCGCGGTGCTGGAGTTCGGCGGCGGTCCGGCCATTCTCGCTTCCCTTACGCCGGAGGCCACGCTCGTCGTACTGGCCAAACCGGACCGCGACATCGGACCGCTGCTCTACGAGCTCCGCACCAGGCGCGCTGCGCTCAACGGCTTGGTCTGATGGACTGGGCCGTCATTCTGGCGGGAGGCTCGGGATCCCGGTTCTGGCCGCTCTCGTCCCGTACTCATCCCAAGCAATTGCTGCCGCTTGCCGGGCTGCGTTCCACGGCCGAGGAAACCCTGGACCGGCTGACCGGGTTCATCCCCCCGGCCCGCACGATCGTGGTGTGCGGGCCGGATCTCGCTGGCCCGCTGGCTTCCCGCCTTTCCCTGCGAAGCGAGAATGTCTTGGTGGAACCCAGGCCCGCTTCGACCGGCCCGGCCCTGGTCTGGGCAACCCACCAGATCCGGCGGCGCGACCCGGAGGCCGGAGTGCTGGCGATGCATGCCGATTGGGTGGTGGGCGATCCGGCTGCCTTTGTCCGCACCGCGGGGTCGGCCCTGGAGGCGGCCCGCCGGCACAACCGCCTGGTCACGGTGGGAATCGTCCCGTCCCGTCCCGAAACCGGCTACGGGTACATCGTCCCCGGTGAGCCGCTCGATCAGGGCACCCGCTCCGTGGCCCGGTTCGTGGAAAAGCCGGAGGCGGGCGCCGCGCTCGACCTCATGGCTGAAGGCGCGCTCTGGAACAGCGGCCTCTTTGCCTGGACCGCGGATCGGCTCCTCGCGGAAGTCGCGGCCCACACCCCCGAAATCGCTCGATCGCTGGACCGGCTGGAGCAGGGTGACGTGGCCGGTTTCTTCTCGGGGGTGACGGCGATCTCGGTCGACGTGGGCGTGCTGGAGCGGAGCGAGAAAGTGGCAGTAGTGCCGGGACATTTCGACTGGGACGATGTCGGCACCTGGGAAGCCCTCACCCGGGTCCGCCCGCTCGACAAGAGCGGCAACGTCGCGGTCGGCCCGGCCGCCCTCGTCGACGCGGCCGACTGCATCGTCTGGAGCGAGGGAACTCCGATCGTGGTGAGCGGCGTCCGCGACCTTGTCGTCGTTCACGCCAACAACCGCATTCTGGTGGTCTCGCGCACCCAGGCGGCTGATCTCAAGCGGCTCCTCGAGCAACTCCCCCCCGAAATCCGGGACCTGCCGTCGTGACGCGGCTGGTGTGCCTCGAGCCCGCTGATCCCGGCACCGCGTGGCAGCCGTTTACCGGCGCGCGCCCCCTGGCCGAGCTCCGGGCCGGGGCGTGGCGGATCCGGGACCGCTGGGCCGGCATCTTCGGCATCGAGGATGTCGCGGTCATGGGAGATCATACCCCGGATTTTGCCGATGTGGACTCGGCCCCGCTCATCCCCTTCGGGCCGGTCGAAGGCCCGGCTGTGGTCGCCCGATCGGACTTTGCCCCCTCGGGGGTAGGGGCCGCGATGGAGCCGGACGGCGGGGTCCGGCGCCTGGTCCACGAGGACCGGACCGTCGCCTGGATTGTTCCGGCGGGAGCGACCTGGACCGGCGAAGCCGACACGGGTGACGCGTTGCCGCTCGACGGGATGCCGCTCCATGGAGCGTGGGATCTCATCACCGCGCTCGAGCACCTCCTCGCTGCCGACTGCACCGATGCCCTCGCCACCGAACCCGGGCCGGTGCCGGACGGTTCGCTGGTACTCGGCGACCCGGGCGACGTCGCCTGCTTCGGCGCCGCGGTTGAGCCGGGCGTGATCTTCGACGTCCGACTGGGCCCGATCGTGCTGGAGGAAGGAGTCCAGGTGCTCTCGGGGACCCGGCTCGAAGGCCCGCTCTTTGCCGGACCGGGGAGCATGCTGGTGGGCGGCGTGATCCGTCAGTCGGCGATCGGTCCGTACTGTCGGGTCCATGGCGAAGTAACGGCGGCGGTTTTCCTTGGCTATGGCAACAAGAGCCACGACGGCTTCGTTGGCCACAGCGTCGTAGGGCAGTGGGTCAACCTCGGCGCCGGCACCATCACCTCGAACCTGAAGAACACCTATGGCGAGGTGCGGCTGGATGGACCGGGTGGGCGGGTCGAAACCGGACGCACGTTCCTGGGGACCCTCTTCGGCGACCACGTGAAGACCGCCATCGGGACCCTCCTCTCCACCGGGACCGTGCTGGGCACCGGGGCCAACGTGCTGCGCGCTTCCCCGCCCCGCTGGGTGGCGCCGTTCGCCTGGGGCGCGGAGAGCGGCGCGTTTCTCGACGGGGAGGCTTTCCTCAAGGTCGCCAAGCGGGTTATGCCGCGCCGCCGGGTCGAGGTCAGTCCCGCCATCGAAGCCTCCCTCCGCGCCATCCACGCCCGCCTGGCCCGGTGACCACGCTTACGGTGCTGGGCTCGGGCTCCCGGGGTAACGCGGTCGCGATCGCCTCGGAAGGACGGGTCCTGCTGGTGGACGCCGGCTTCAGCGCCAAGGAGCTCCACCGCCGGGCGGTCCTGGCCGGCGTGGACCTGGGCGCCCTCTGCGGGATCGCCCTCACCCACGAGCACCACGATCACGCCCGGGGCGCCCTCCGACTGGCCCGCCACGCGGGGGTGCCGGTGCTCGCCTCGCCCGGGACCTGGTCCGCGCTTCGCGGGTTAGGACGGCCGTCTTTTGCCGCGGTGCGGGCCGGCGGGCGCACCGAGTGCGGCCCCTTCACCCTGGCCGGTTGCACCATCCTGCACGATGCGGTCGAGCCGCTGGCGCTCACCGTCACCGCCGGCGACGGGGTCACCGTGGGCATCGCCTACGACTTCGGGCGGCCGACCCAGGCCCTGCGGTTCCATTTCCGGGAGTTGCATGCGGTGATCGTGGAGGCGAACTACGACGAGGTGATGCTGCGCACCAGCCAGTATCCCGTGGCGGTCCAGCACCGCATCGCGGGGAGCGGGGGTCATCTCTCCAATCGCGCAACCGCCCAGTTCCTGGACGAGCTCTATCAGCCGGCCCTGGACACCGTGGTACTGGCCCACCTGAGCCAGCAGTGCAACGCCCCCGAGGTGGCCCGGCAAGCGGTGGAGCCGGTGCTCCGGGCCCGCGGCTTCCGGGGCGAGCTCCACGTGGCGGAGCAGGAGACCCCCCTGCCCCCGATCACGCTAAGACCGGATCGAACCGGGAACGACACTCACCAGGGTGAGCTCCACCTCAGCCGGCCCGGGTAAACCCTGGGGCTCTGACCGGCATCCCAGGCAAGTACGTCACCTTTCCCGGGAGGTCCCCATGCCCAAGCGTCCCTGGTTTCTCCTCGCCCCCGCTCTCCTGCTCCTTCCTCCGGCCGGCGCCTTCTTCGGCGGGTGGGCCATCGTCACGGTCGAACAGGTACCCGAATATGTGGCCGCCGGCGAACCGGTCACCCTCCGCTTTGTGGTGCGGCAGCACGGAGTGGAGCCCATGAAGGGTCTCCGCCCCACCATCGAAGCGCGGGCGGGCGGGAAGACCGCACGCGCAGCGGCCGAGCCGGGCAGAAGTACCGGTCACTACGTTGCCACGCTGTCCCTGCCGGAACCCGGCAGCTGGACCCTGACCATCCACTCCGGCTTCGGCACCAGCCAGCTCACCCTCTTGCCGATTCCCGCGATCCGGCCCGGCACCACTGCCCCGTCAGCACTCGCGGAATCGGAGCGGGGAAAGCAGTTGTTCGTAGCCAAGGGATGCCTCGGATGCCACGTCCGGAACGAGGTGGGGCTGGCAGGCGGAGAGACCATCGGACCCGAGCTCACCGGCAAGCGCTACCA
>DATECI010000168.1:0-11465 GCA_035286985.1 Gemmatimonadales bacterium | reverse complement strand
CAGGGTCGTTCAACTGGTGTCCGCCGAGCCGCCCCGGCGCCTGGTAACGCGGCGGATGGATGGAAACCGTCCCGCCTTCCGTACCGTGGAGCTTGCTCAGCGGGAGGGGAAGACCGGCACGGTCGTGAAAGTGACCGATCACGAAGAGATGGGGAACCTGCTCCGGCGCGTATTAGCCCGCCTGCCGCTTCGCCGCGAAGCGCGCCGGTTCCTGCGTGACCTCGCTCAGGCGCTCAATGGTCCCCGCCGCCACGTTGCCAGCGCGCCGGAGTAGCCGGGAGCAATACCCTCACCCCGCCTTGAGCCGCCGCAGCGCCTCCCGGGCCCGCCCCCCGGCCTCGGTCCCCGCAAACCGGTCCGCAAACCGCGCCAGCTCCGCCATCTCGCGGCCCCGCTGCCCGGTCGCCCGATAGAGGTCGATCAGCGCGTTGCCGATCGTGAATTCCTGCGGGGAGCTCGGTCCCATCTGCCGGATCGTGAGGTACAGCTCGATCGCTTTGGCCGGATCGTCGAGCTCGTTGCGCCATAGCGCAGCCAGCGCCAGCCGGGCATCGAGATCCGCCGGGTTCTCCGCGAGGTGGGCCTCGTAGGCCTCCCGGGCCAGCTCGACCTCGCCCCGCGCCACCAGAGATTCCTGGTAGGAAAAACTGGGTGCCGGCGGGATGTTCAGGTTGGCGGTGATCGTGTTCGTCAGGGCGCGCCCGACCGTGGTGCTGCCGTGGGAAATCAGCAGTCCCACGGCGACTCCCAGGATCGGCCCGAGCAGCATCAGGCCAAGGGCGGCCAATCCCCCGATCCGGTCCGTGTACCAGAGATAGAACGCCAGCGCGGTGACCAGCACGATCACCGGCCCGCTCACCCTCCCGATGGCAATCAGGTGCTCGTTGCGATCAATCGTCACCGTGCACCTTGCCCCGTAACTGCTTGACTTGCGCCCGCTGCCGTTTCGCATTCAGCCGGCGGCGCTTTTCCGCGGCGGGGACCCGGGTCCGCCGCCGTTGCTTGGGGGGAATGACGGCACGGGCCACGAGCGCCGCGAAGCGCTCCGTTACCGCTTCCCGATTCCGGAGCTGGCTTCGATGCCCTGATTCGGTGAGCCGCAGCCATCCCTCCCGATTCAGCCGCGAGGCCAACCGCTCCAGGAGGAGTGCGCGCTGCCTCTCGGTGGGCGCCGTGCTCTCCGCGACGTTCCACCACAGCTCGATCCGGGTAGAGGAGGTGTTGACATGCTGACCCCCGGGGCCTCCCGCGCGGGTGGCGCGGTAGATGAGCTCCGAGCGGGGAATAGCCAGAGTCCTGCCGGCCCGGAGCAGTCCATCCTGAACCATGCCGGAATGTAGGCGGCCGGAGCCCCCGCCCTCCAGCTCCCTGGCTCCTCGCCCTCCCCCATTACGTTCCATGCAATGCGGCTCTTCATCGCCGTCCCGCTCCCCCCTCCCGCGCTCGAGCAGGCGGGTTTCCTGCTTCGGGGCTTGATGGAGCGGGAATGGCCGGTGCGCTGGGTCCGGGACGACGGGCTGCATATCACCCTCAAGTTCTTCGGCGAAGTCATGCCCGATCGCCTGGACGCCATCGAAGATGCGCTCCGCCATGCTGCCGCCGGCATCCACTCCGTGAGTCTCGCCCTTGGCACGGGCGGGGCCCTCCCGACTCCCCGTCGCCCTCGCGTGCTCCACCTCGAGGTCCACGCCGGTCCCGAGCTGGAAGTGCTTCAGGACCGTCTTGAGCGCGCCTGCTCCGAGATCGGGTTCGCCCCGGAAGGGCGGCCCTTTATTCCCCATATCACGCTGGGCCGGGTCCGGGAAGGGCATCGGCTTCCGGCCGACGCGATCCGGCAGCTTGAGGGGTTGCCGTCCGGCCCCTCGTTCCGGGCCGACCGGGTGGTGCTTTTTGAAAGCCGCCAAACCCCCGGCGGTCCTGCCTATACCGTGCGCGCTTCCCAGCTGCTGGTCTGATGAAGGGCTGTCTGACCCTGCCATTCCGACTCCTCGGGCTCGCCCTCCTCGCCGCGGGGCTGTATCTGGCCTGGATCTACCGCGACGACCTTCGCCGCCGGATCCATGCCTGGACCGCCGACTCGGCGCCGCCTTCCGTTGCGGAGGGGCGCGCCGATCCCTCGCTCGTGCCGGGGGTGCGTCAGCGTCTTGGCGAGCTCGGCGGCAGTCGGCGGGACACCGTCCTGCTGACCGCCGCCGAACTGGCCAGCTTGATCGCCGAGGATGTCGGGGCTCGGTTTCCTCGGGCGCTCGACTCGGTGGAGGTTCGGCTCGATCCCGATGTGGTGGAGGTCCGGGCGCTGGTCGATACTCGCAAAGTGAGGCCCCCGCTTGGTCCGGCCGCGGCGGTGCTCCGGGACTGGGAGCGAGTTGAGGCCGGAGGGCGGCTCACCTTTCGCAGGGCGGGAATCGCGGAATGGCAGATCGGACGGGCTCGGGTGCGGGGTCTTCCGATCCCGGCGAGCCTGGTGGAGGGCCTGCTTCGCCAGCTCTCCGGGACGGCGGCTCAGGGGGCAGCCGAGATTCCCCTGCCGCCATCGGTAGGCGGCCTCCGGGTCGCTCGTACCGGGCTTGTGCTCTACGGTCCTAACCCGCCTCGGCGGTGAGCGGAAGGGCAGCGCCATGGGCAACCGGGTGTTGGTCATCGACGACGAAGGCGGCATTCGCGAGGCGCTCCGCCAGGTCCTCGAGTACGAAGCGTGGGAGGTCCGGACCGCCGCCTCCGGGGGCGAGGGGATCAACCTGTACTCCGAGTTCCGGCCGCACGTGGTACTGCTCGATGTGAAGATGGCCGGGCTCGATGGGCTCGATACCCTGAGCCGGCTCCGGGACCTGGAGCCACCCGCCACCGTGGTCATGATCTCGGGGCACGGCACCATCACCACGGCCGTTCAAGCTACCCGGCGGGGTGCCTTCGACTTTCTCGAGAAGCCGCTCGACACCGACCGTCTGCTGGTCACCCTTCGGAACGCGCTCGAGCATTCCACCCTGACCGACCAGAGTCGCGAGCTCAAGCGCGTCCTCGACACCCGCTACGCCATGGTCGGCAACAGTGCGGCGTTGCAGGCAGTGCGGGCCCTCATTGACCGGGTGGGGCCCACCCATGCCCGGGTGCTCATCCATGGCGACAACGGGACCGGCAAGGAGCTGGTGGCCCGGGCGCTCCATCAGGGCTCCCCCCGGCGCGAGCAGGCCTTCGTCGAGGTCAACTGCGCCGCGATCCCCTCCGAATTGATCGAGAGCGAGCTCTTCGGGCACATGAAGGGCAGCTTTACCGGGGCCTTCGCCGACCGGGCGGGAAAGTTCGAACTGGCCGATGGGGGGACGCTCTTCCTCGACGAGGTCGGAGATATGTCGCTTTCCGCCCAGGCCAAGGTCCTTCGGGTCCTCCAGGAAGGCGTGGTGACCCGGATTGGGGCAGCCAAGCCGGTGGAAGTGGACGTCCGGGTGCTCGCCGCCACCAACAAGCGGCTCGTGGACGAAATCGCGGCCGGGCGATTCCGGGAAGATTTGTATCACCGCCTCAACGTCATCCCGATCGAGGTGCCCCCCCTGCGCGAGCGGCTCGAGGATCTCCCGATGCTGGTCGCGCACTTCATCCAGACCCTGAGCCGGGAAGCCGGCGTTGCGGCTAAGAGCTTTCAGCCGGATGCGTTGAAGGCCCTCGAGCGGCGGGAATGGCCCGGCAATGTGCGCGAGCTCCGTAATGCGATCGAGCGGCTGCTCATTCTGGCGCCAGGCCGACAGATCACGGTGGCCGACCTGGACCGGCTCCTCCCGCTTCCGGGGGACGCGGCCGTTGCTGCCGAGCCCGGCCGGCCCCCGACCTTGGAAACCGCCCGTCAGGACGCCGAGCGGGCATTCATCCTGGCCAAGCTGCGGGAATTCAACTGGAACATCACCGAGACGGCGCGCGCCATCGCGATCCCGCGCTCCAACCTGTACAAGAAGATGGAGAAATACGGTCTCTCTCGGGAGTCGACATGACCACGCCTCCACCGCGTGACTGGGAGAAGGAGATGGCCGAGATCGATCGGCTCATTGCCAAGCAGCCCGTGGTGCCGCCCGCCCGCCCGGCCGTCCAGCCGTCCAGCCTCCCCGCCGTTCGCGGCAGACACGCTGCGCTGACCGCCTGGCTTCGGGTGCTGCTCGGCGTGGCGGTCGCGGCCGGCATGACCCAATGGCCTTATGCTCATGGCTGCGGCTTCCAGCTGTATCTGTACCTCGCGGCGGCCGGGGTCGTCGTCCTGGCCGGCCTGTGGGGGATGATCACCAGCTGGAAGCGGCGCCTGGCGCTGGCCCACGTCGTATCACTCGGCGTCACCCTCTGGGGCGCTGCCCTCGCGGGACGGGTGATCCTGGATCGGACCGGATACGTGAAGCAGCCCCTGTCCTGGATCTGTCCCGCTCCCGGCCGATAGTCGCGGTTCCCAATCCTCGTTCACCGTTCACGCTTTCCCCCGAGCCGATGCCCAGGACCTTTCGAAACTTCATCAACGCCCGCTGGTCCGCCCCCAGCACGCGGCGTTACTTCGAGAACCGGAATCCCGCCGACACCCGCGACCTGATTGGCCGCTTCCCGGATTCCGATTTCGAGGACATCGGGGCCGCTGTGCGCGCGGCGGAAACCGGATTCCGGCTCTGGTCCAGGGTGCCCGCCCCCGCCCGGGGGGATGTGCTCCGCCGGGTCGGCGACCTGCTCTCCGAGCGCAAAGAGCTACTGGCCCGCGCGATGACCCGTGAGATGGGCAAAGTCCTCGATGAAACCAGAGGTGATGTACAGGAAGGCATCGATACGGCGTACTATGCCGCCTCGGAGGGCCGTCGCCTGTTTGGCAGGACGGTGCCGAGCGAGCTCCGCCGCAAGTGGGCCATGAGCTACCGGCGACCCATCGGCGTGGCGGGCCTGATCACCCCCTTCAACTTCCCCATGGCGATTCCCACCTGGAAGATGTTTCCTGCGCTGCTCTGCGGGAACGCGGTGGTGCTCAAGCCCTCCGAGGACGTGCCCCATACCGCCCATCTCCTCGTGGAGATTCTGCTCGAGGCCGGCCTCCCGCCCGAGGTCATCCAGCTGGTTCATGGACGGGGCGAAACCGCCGGCCGCGCCCTGGTGGAGCACCCCGGGGTGCCCCTCGTTTCCTTCACCGGCTCCACCGCCACCGGGGCCGCGATCGGGGAGATCTGCGGCCGGATGCACAAGCGGCTTTCCCTCGAGATGGGCGGCAAGAACGCGATGATCGTCATGGATGATGCCGATCTCGACCTGGCGCTCGAGGGCGTGCTCTGGGGTGGCTTCGGTACCACCGGCCAGCGCTGCACCGCGACCAGCCGGCTCCTCCTCCATCGCCGCATTCACGATCGGTTTCTCCGTCGCCTTGCCGACGCGGCCGATCGGCTCATCCTCGGGGACGGTCGCCGCAAGGGCACTCAGGTGGGGCCGCTGATTCACCGGGCCGCCCGGGAGAAGGTCGAACAGTACGTCGCCGTTGGGCGGGAGGAGGGGTTGGAGCTCGTGCTGGGCGGCACCCGGCCGCGGAGTCCGAGGCTGGCCCGGGGGTGGTTCTACCGGCCCACGATTTTCGCCGGGGCAAGACCGGGCAGCCGGCTCGCCCAAGAGGAGATTTTCGGTCCGGTACTCACCGTCATTCGGTTCGGCACGTTCGACGAAGCGGTCCGGATCAACAACAGCGTCAAGTACGGGCTGTCGAGCTCACTCTACACCCGCAACGTCGATTGGGGCTTCCGCGCCATGCAGGAGCTCGACAATGGGATCACCTACATCAACGCGCCAACCATCGGGGCCGAAGCGCACCTCCCCTTCGGCGGGACCAAGCAAACTGGGAACGGTCACCGGGAGGGTGGCTGGGAGGTCTACGAGTTCTATTCCGAAACAAAGGTTTGCTATGTGGACTACTCGGGATCGCTGCAACGGGCCCAGATCGATAACTACTGATTGACTCAGGTGGATGACGGAGGTTATTCGTTAGGTGGCAGCCAGTGAGGGCGGAGGGATTGTGCCTGCCACCTGTCACCGCATACCGAGGGGAACCGTCACTCCGTGGCAATGAAGCCCCTGCAGGTCGGCTCCAGCAGTAAAGGCGGCACCGCGGCCTCCTCGGAGGAAGGCTCGCTCGACCTGTACCTCCGGGAAATCTCCCGTTATCCGCTCATCCCGCAGGAAGAGGAAGTCGCGCTCGCCCGAAGGATCCGCACGGGAGAGGAAGAGGCCCTCGACAAGCTGGTCCGCAGCAATCTCCGCTTCGTAGTCTCGGTCGCCAAGAAGTACCAGAATCAAGGGGTGTCCCTCTCCGATCTGATCAACGAGGGCAACCTCGGCCTCATTCGCGCCGCCCACAAGTTCGACGAGACCAAGGGTATCAAGTTCATCTCCTACGCGGTTTGGTGGATCCGCCAGGCCATCCTCCAGGCGCTCGCCGAGCAGAGCCGGATCGTGCGGGTCCCGCTCAACCGGGCCGGCACCCTCCATCGGATCACCCGTCGCTCCTCGGTCCTCCTTCAGGAGCTGGGTCGCGAGCCGACTCCGGCCGAGATTGCCGAAGGGATGGATATTGACATGGAGGAGGTCGAGAAGACCCTCTCCATCTCCCAGAACCACGTTTCCCTCGATGCCCCGCTCGCTCCCGGCGAAGACAACCGGCTGCTGGACTACATCCCCGACAACCAGAACCCGGGCCCGGACGCGGAAACCTTCGAGCACGCGCTCAATCAGTGCATCGAGGCCGTGCTTCAGGATCTCAAGGAGCGGGAAGCCAAGATCCTGCGGCTCTACTTCGGGCTCGACAGCCCTGAGCCGATGACCCTCGAGGAGATTGGGGCCCAGCTCGGCATTACCCGGGAGCGGGTCCGCCAGATCAAGGAAAAGGCGCTCTCTCGGCTTCGCCACGTCAGCCGCTCCAAAGCCCTCGAGTCGTTTCTGTCCTGAGCATGGCTTTCGCCCGCCAGGCGCTCGTGGCCGCTCTGCTGGTTGCGGCCTGCGCCCGGCCCGAGATTGCCCGCGTCACCCCGGCCCCGCTCTCCCCGGCGCCGGATATTCGAGTTGGAGTTGTCGTGGGTGGGGGCTCACTCACCATCGGCGGTGGAGCACCGCTCGTGCTCGCTACGCAGCAGGGGGGCTGGGTGGGCGAGGTTCCCGCTGCCGGGACGGCTACCGTGGAGGCCGATGAGGGTGGGCTTCGGGTCCGCCTCGCCAGCGGCGCGCTGTCTCCCGGTGCCAGTCTCCTCATCGCGACGACCGGCGGCGAGACCCGAGTTCGACTCGATGGCCGCGACTACCGCGGCACCCTCACCCTGGAGTTCTCCCGGGGCCGGATTACTGCCATCAACGTCCTGGACCTCGAGGAGTACCTCCTCGGAGTCGTTGGGATCGAAATGGGCCTTCGTGGCGAAACCGACGTCGCCGCACTCCAGGCCCAGGCCGTGGTTTCCCGCACCATCGCGCTTCAGCGTCTGGGCCGGGAGCGGGATCGCGGCTACGATCTCCTGGCCGGCGTCGCTGATCAGGCCTATGCCGGGGTCGGCCATGAAACCGAGCTTGCCGGGCGCGCGGTCCTGGAGACTCGTGGGCAGGTGCTCACCTATCAGGGCCAAGTGATTGACGCTTTCTTCCATTCCACCTGCGCCGGCCGTACCGCTCCCGGCCCCGAAGTCTTTGCCGCAGCCAACCGTCCGTATCTGCGCTCGATCAGCGATCTGGACGAGGCCGGCCGGCCCTGGTGCGCGATCTCGCCTCGTTATCGGTGGCGGGAGATCTGGACCGGAGACGACCTCGCTCGCACCCTGCGCCAGACGGTCCCAGCCGCCGGCGCCGCCGCCGACCTCGCCGCCAGCCTCCGGGACGTCCGGGTACTTGAGCGCACCGGAACCGGGCGGGTGGCCCGCCTGGAGATTCAGGGAGGGACGGGCTCACTCAGCGTGACCGGTCCGGTCGCACGGCAGGTGCTGCGGACCGCCGACGGCAGTCCGCTGCGCAGCACCGATTTCACCCTCCAGGTCACCCGCGAAGGTGAGCGGATCGTCCGGCTCATCGCCGAGGGAGCCGGTGCGGGTCACGGGGTGGGGATGTGCCAGTGGGGAGCCATCGGCCGCGCTCGGGCCGGCTTCTCGTACCGGAGCATCCTGTCGACTTATTTTCCGGGCACCGACCTTTCCCGCACCTATTGAGCAGGGGTTCCCATGAGCGAGCCCATCCGCATCGGGCTGATCGGCGCCGGCGCCATCGTACAGGTCGCCCATCTTCCGGTGCTCAAGAAGCTCAAGAGTGTTGAAGTCGCCGCTATCTGTGACGTCGACCTCCCCAAGGCCCGGGCTCTCGCCGAGCGGTTCCAGATCAAAGACGTGTTCGACGACATCGAGGACCTGCTCGGCCACGAGCGGATTGACGCCATTCTGGTCGCCACCCCGAATCATCTCCATGAGCCCCACGTGATGGCCGGGCTGAGTGCCGGTTGTCACGTGCTGGTTGAAAAGCCGGGCTCCCTCGGTGCGGCCGGAGAGCAGCGTATCGGGCGCCTCGCGGAGCGGAAAGGCCTGACTGTCATGGTAGGGATGACCCACCGCTATCGCCCCGACGCGCAGGCGGTTCGGAGCTTCATTCAAAGCGGCGAGCTCGGTGAGATCGACTCGGTTCGGGCGAGCTGGCACGTCTCCCGTCCGGCTCGCACGCCGCTCGGCTGGCGCACCCGGAGGGACGAGGCCGGAGGCGGGGCGATGCTCGACCTCGGGCTCACCATGGTGGATCTCTGTCTCTGGCTCGCCGGCACCCCGACTCCGGTGCGGGTGAGCGCCAACCTGACCCGGCAAAAGGCCGAGCGGGGGGTGGAGCATTCCGGCAGCGCCTTCGTGGCGTGCGAGGAAGGCACCGCGATCTTCGTGGACGTTACCTGGCGGCACATCGGGGAGCGGGAGCGTTTCGGGGTGGGGATCCGCGGCAGCAAGGGTACGGCCGGGATCAACCCGCTGCATGTCTGGAAGGAGCTGAACGGCGTTCCTCACGACGTGTCGCCCACCGGCACGCTCTCCCGCGAGAGCGCTTTCACCGCGTCCTTCCGGGCCGAGTGGGCCCATTTCCTCGCCGCCATCGCCGGCGAAGCCGAGGTACCCCAGCTCTCCGAGCACGTCACTCTGCTTAAGGTTATCGAGGCGATCTACAAGTCCGCCGCGGAGGGGAGGGAAGTGGTCCTGTGAGTTGGCCAGGCGCTTCCGGCTATCGGCTATCGGCCATCGGCTTGCTCGCCACCGGGGCCGTCTTCTCGCCGGCGTCCGCTCAACGTCCCGCTGCCGCGCTGCCCCCCGGCCCCGCTGCCCCACCGGGCTCCGAGCTGACGGTCACCCTCCTCACCTATGAGCAGGGCGGCAGGATCTACGAGCGCTACGGCCACAACGCGATCTGGATCCACGATGCTACGACCGGAGCCGATGACCACTACGACTACGGGCGATTCAGCTTCGAGCAGGAACACTTCGTCCTTCGCTTCGTCCAGGGCCGGATGTGGTACGCGATGGGCTATGAAAGCAACGTCGCCGGCATGGTGGAGCTCTACGTCGGCCAGGGTCGCAAGGTCTGGATGCAGGAGCTGAACATCGCGCCCGCGGAACGGCTCAAGCTCCGGGACTTTCTTGCCTGGAACATCCGCCCCGAGAACAAGAACTACGCCTACGACTACTACCTCGACAACTGCTCCACCCGGATTCGCGACGCGCTCGATGTCGCTCTGGAGGGCGCGATCCGCCGCTACGGCGCGCGGCCATCGGGCCTGACCTGGCGGGACGAGACCCGGCGCCTCAACCAGCACAATCCCGTGCTCTATAGCGGCCTGCTGCTGATGCTCGGTCAGCCGGTGGATGCCGAAATGACCCGCTGGGAACAGATGTTCCTCCCCGGGCGGCTTCGGGAGTACCTGGACAGCATGACGGTGGCCGGCCCGGATGGGGTAGCGCGGCCGGTTGTCGTTTCCGAGCGGCTCGTCTCGGAAGGGGGCCGGTGGCCCGCGCCCGCCCGGCCCGCAAGCTGGCTCCCGGCGTATCTGATCGGGGGACTCCTCGCGGGAGGGCTGATGGTGCTGGTCGGCCGCACGCGCGGGTTCGTGCCGGTGGCCACGCTCTGGGCGCTGCTGGTGGGCCTCCTCGGCGCCTTTATGACCTGGGTATGGATCGGGAGCTACCACGTGGCGGGGTACCGCAACGAGAATCTGTTCCTGTTCAACCTGGTCGCGCTCGCCTTCGCGATCGTGCTGCCTTCCGCCGCCCGAGGCCGGGCCTGGGCCGTGGGCCCGGCTCGCTGGCTGGCCGCCGCGATGGTGGGATTGGGCGTATTAGGACTTCTGGTGAAGCCACTCCCCTGGTTTCCCCAGCACAACCTCGAGGTGATTGCTCTGGTCTTGCCGGTTCATCTGGGCGTATGGCTGGGAGTGCGGTCCCGGCTTTCCTGACCTCCCCACCCCTTATTCCTGCCCTCCCACCTTCCTCAGGCCCTCGCTCGCTTCGGTGTAGTCCGGATAGGCTGCCAGGGCCTTCTGGTAGTATTCCGCCGCCTTGGCCCGATCGCCCCGGTCCTGGTAGAGCAGAGCCCGGCTGAAATACGCCAGGGCCTCGGTCGGTACCTGCCGGGTCCGCAGGGCGGTGCCGACCGGTAGCGGCGGCAGGGGGGTTCCGGTCCCCACCCGTTCGGCCACCGATTGCACCATTCGATACATGTCTCGCCGGTCGTGATACTTGGGGTCGTTTCGCACCACCTTGATGATCTCTCCGGTCTCGACATCAATGAGCCGAGCGTCCATCCGGAAATCGCCGTAAAGGTCGATGAACGACCCGGTGATCAGGTACCGGGCCCCGACCAGCTTGCCGACCCGCGCTGCGGTTTCCTTGTCCACCCGCTCCGCGACCGCCAGCCCCTGCGCGTCCAGGATCCGCTGGGTCTCGAACCGGTCCACAAGGCGAAGGGCGGGGTTCACACCCAACTCGCTGATCAGCATGGCTGCGAGGCCCTTCCGCAGCGCGTCGAAGTCCTCCTTGTCCTTGCCGTAACTCCCCCCGTTCTCGAACGGAAGCACCGCTACCACCGGCCGGCGATCCTGGGCCACCAGGGGCAATGCCGCAGCGCCGACCCCGAGGGTCGAGACCGCGAGTGGCAGCGCGTATCGAAATCGCAGCTTCATTGCCAGAAAAATACCCTCAGCAGCCGCTCACTGTTCCCTGTTCACGGGCTTCAGCCGCTCCCTGATCTTGTCTACCATCATTGAAGCGCCGCTGGCTGTACTCCACGGCGTCCGCCGCACCAGCTTGGCCAGGGTCTCCAGATCGGCCTCCTGCACCTGCCGGGAAATCGGCACCCGGCGCAGGGCCTGAGGGGGATCGATGGGCATGGAGGATTAAGGGGGCTATCGGCGGTCAGCCAGCCAATAGCCCGCCATTGCCTAGCCCGGTTGCTGTGCCTAACTTTGTTGCTTG
>DATECI010000167.1:0-8251 GCA_035286985.1 Gemmatimonadales bacterium | reverse complement strand
CGAACGGCACGGCATATCTGGTGGATGCCGGCCCCGGCCTGGTCCGCCGCGCCGCGGCCGCCGCCCGCTCCGGCGACTCCGCACTCGCCGCCGCTCGGCTCGGCATCCTCTTCCTGTCCCATCTGCACTCCGATCATACGGCGGGATTGCCCGATCTGATTCACACCGGCTGGGTGGCGGGGCGCGCTGCGCCCTTGCGGCTCTTCGGCCCGCCCGGCACCACCGCACTGGCCCGGCACCTGACCGAGGCCTACAGTGCCGACATCGCCAATCGCACCGGCGGGAGGCAGCCTCACACCGAGGATGGCTGGAAGATCGAGGCGCGGGATATCTCTGCGGGAGAGATCTATCGCGATTCCAATGTCACCGTCACCGCCATTCCGGTGCATCACGACGGCTGGCAGGTGGCGTTCGGGTATCGCTTTCAGACTCGCGATCGGGTCGTGGTCATCTCCGGCGACGCTACCCCGTCCGACGCGATCGCAGAAGCGTGCAACGGCTGCGATGTCCTGGTCCACGAGGTCTACTCGACCGCTGGGTTCAAAACCCGCACCTCGGACTGGCAGCGCTATCACGCTGATGCCCACACCTCGACCGCCGAGCTGGCCGCGCTGGCGGCTCGGGCCAGGCCCAAGCTGCTGGTGCTCTATCACCAGCTCTATTGGGGGGTGACGGACGACGATCTGCTGAAGGAAATCCGCGCCGCCGGTTATTCGGGTGCGGTAGTGTCGGCGCGGGATCTCGGGGTGTATTGAGAGGACCTGATGACCGGCCGGTGTGGTGGGGGACCCTGGGCGCCGGACTGCTCGCCCGGGTCCCCTTCCCACCAATCCCGGCCGCCTACCTCCTGGCCGGGGTGTAACTCAGATCGCTCCGGAGCGCCGTCACGAAGCTGACGGTCCGGCGAACCGCGAAGTCCGGCACGTTGAGCAGCCGGTCCGCCTCGAGCTCGCCGAACGCGGCCACCAGGACTTGCCGGTTCTGCACCGGGGTGTTCTCGGCGAACTTGTCGAGCGGCCGGACGATCACGAACAGGGGGCCGTCCGCCCCGGTGATCTGGCTGAGGACGAAGTACTTATAGGACGAATTCGCCTTGTCGTGCGCCTGCTTGAGCTTGGCCAGGAAATCGAAGTACTCCGGCGCTTTGCCCTGATTGAGATACACCCAGGTGACCGCGCTCATCGCCTTGCCCGGCTCGGCCGCGGCAATGCGGCTCAGAGTGTCCTGACGGAACAGGATCCGTGATTCAACCGGCTCGCTATATGGTGTCAGGTTGAGCGCGACGTCCGCCTGGTCGCCCGCGTTGAGCGGGGCGGCCGCGTCCATGTCCTGCCACCGCAGGTTCGGGTAAACCACCCGGTAGGTGCCGAGCCCGGCGCCGAAGATTACCTGAGAGACGGTAATGGTGCGGGTGTCCTGCTGGCGGGCGTGCCAGGCCGCATGGCGCTTGAACCCGTCCTCCAGCTGCTTGGCCATTCCGGGCTTCGCGGTCGCGACGAACAGGAGATTGATGCGCCCGCCCTGGTCTTGCGGGGCTTGCGCGGAGAGGGGGGAACTCACGGCAACAGCAAGACATCCGAACAACAGCTTCCGGACCATACGACCTCCAACTCTTTGTATAAGGTGGATCCGATGCCGGGAGCACGGTTGGCACCGGGCGCTGGAAGTTAGTGCCCCGGCCGGCGGGCGCCAGTCTCCGGCGGGGTCTGGCTCGGTGGCCACTGGCCTCGTAGGTTTTTCCCGCTCCCATCTCCTGGAAGTGTTCATGTCCTTGCTCCGCTCGCTCGGGATCGCCCTCGGCCTCCCGGTCGCCCCGCTCCTGGCGCAAACCCCCGCCCGCTTCGATATCCTGATCACCGGAGGCCGGGTCCTGGACGGCACCGGCAACCCCTGGTTCCGCGCCGACGTCGGCATCCGCGGCGACCGGATCGCCGCGATCGGCGATCTCCGTGACGCCCCCGCCGCCAACACGATCGACGCCCGGGGCAAGCTCGTCACCCCCGGCTTCGTGGCGCTCCATGAGCACATCGATCGTGGCATCCTCCGGGGGCAGAGCGTCGTGCCCAACTACCTCCTCCAGGGCTTCACCACCGCGGTGATCAATGCCGACGGCCTGGAAGGCGGCATCTGGCCCCTCCGGACCCAGCGGGATTCGCTCCGGAAGCTGGGCCACGCGCTCAACCTGGTCCCGATGGTATCGCATGGCACGGTGCGCCGGCTGGCCATGGGAACCAGCCCCGAAGAAGTGATGCGCCCAGCCACCCAGGACCAGTTAACCCGCATGCGGGCCCTGGTCCGCCAGGGCATGGACGAGGGCGGTTTCGGGCTCTCCACCGGGCTCGAGTACAACCCGATGCGCTACTCGACCACCGCCGAGCTCATCGCCCTCGCCAGGGTTGTAGCCGAGCAGGGCGGCCACGTCCAGATGCACATGCGCTCCCAGGGCCGCTACCCCAAGTGGCAGCTGCCCAGCCACATGGATCATCCGGTGCAGCGCCACGTGGACTGGATGGACGCGATCAACGAAGGAATCGAGATCGCCCGTCAGGCTCGGGTGCCCGTCTGGTTCGACCACATCCACCCCAAGGGTCCCCGCGAATGGGGGGTCTCCAAGCCTACGGTGGAAACGATTCAGCGGGCCTGGAACGAGGGATTGCAGATCTACACCAACATGCATTCCTACGAGGGCTACGCCGAGACCGTGACGCTGGTGCCGCGCTGGGCGCTCGCCCGGCAGGAAGTCCCGGGGATGAGCATGAGCGACGACTTCCCGCCGGTGGATTTCTCGGGTGCGCTGGCCAACCTGGAACGCAACCTGACTGACCTAACCCGCCGAGCGATGCTGGAGGCCGATGCGCTCTACGAGATCGACCGCCAGGGTGGCCCCGACGGCCTGCTGATCACCGGCTTCCCTGACCGGTCGCTGGTCGGCAAGACCCTGGGCCAGGTGTCCCGGGAGAAAGGGCTCTCCCTCTTCGACACGGTGCTCTGGCTGGTCCGGAACGGTTACCCCGACCGGCTCGGCGGGGTGGTGTGGACCATGAAGGCGGTGGGGATGGTGGACATCGAGGAGTGGATGCGGCACGACTGGAACGGGGTCTCGCTGGACCGGGCGGTGGACGACCTGGCCGGGTGCCGATCGTTCACCCATCCGGGCACCTGGGGCACCTCGGGGCGGCTGCTCCGCACCTTCGTCTTCGAGCGGAAGACCATCACCCTGCCCTATGCGATCCGCTCGCTCACTTCAGTGGGCGCCCAGGCGCTGGGGCTCACCGACCGGGGCCTGTTGCGCGAGGGAATGCTCGCCGACGTCGTGATCTTCGATCCCGAAACGATCCGGACCGGCGCGACCTATCTCGAGCCCTGTGTGGCCCAGGAAGGGATCACCACGGTGCTGGTGAATGGGGTGGCTGTCGTGGACCAGGGGAAGGTGACCGGCGCCAAACCCGGGCGGGTGCTCGAGCGTCAAAGGGCCCGATAGGGTGTCTACCACCCCGCAGCCATCCCATCCTTCCTGGGATCACTCCCCGCCGCCCACCCCCGGACTAGGCGCATCACCGCCTGCGCCCCGCCGGCCGATCCGGGCCTGAGCAGCACCACCTGATGCCCCAGCTTTGCCAGTCCGGCCCGCACCGAGTCTCCGATCGGCGCCTCGAGCCCTACCTCCAAACCGTCGAAGTGCCGGTATCGCGCCGCATCGATCGCTTCCTGCAGGTCCATCCCGAACACCAGCAGATTGAGCAGCACTTGCACGTGTCCCTGCGGCTGGATCGAGCCGCCCATCACCCCGAACGCAAGCCACGGCTCCTCGCCGCCCTCCCCCGCTCCCCCCCCCGGCCCCGGTTTGGTGACAAAGGCCGGTATGATCGTGTGGAACGGGCGCTTGTTCGGGGCTACCGTGTTGGCCAGCCCTGGTTCGAGCGTGAACCCCGCCCCCCGGTCCTGCAACGCGAATCCGGTCCCCGGCACCACCACCCCCGAGCCGAACGCCTCGTAGATGCTGTTGATGAAGGAGACCATGTTGCCGGCCGAGTCCGCCACCGCGAGATAGATCGTCTCGCTCGCCGTCAGCGCGTCCCCCGGCTCCATCCGCTCGGCCGCTTTGTTGGGGTCGATCAGCGCCCGCCGCCCCGCGATGAACCTGTCGCTCAACAGCCGCTCCGGCCCAACCTCCATGGCCGCCGGGTCGCCCACCCAGCGGGCCAGGTCCGCATAGGCCAGCTTCTTGGCTTCGATCAGGAGATGCAGGTACCCGGCCGAGTTGTGGCCCAGCGCCTTGAGATCGTACGGCTCCAGGATCCTGAGCATCTCCAGCGCCGCAATGCCCTGGTTGGCGGGCGGCAGCTCCCAGACGGTATGACCCCGGAACCTGGCCGAGATCGGGGTCACCCACTCCACCCGGTGCCGGGCAAAGTCTTCCGCGGTGAGAAACCCGCCCATTGCCCGGACCCGCTCGGCGATCTCCTTGCCTAACCCGCCGCCGTAGAGCACTCCGGGGCCTTCCTTCCCGATCCGGCGGAACGTCGCGGCCAGATCCGGATTCCGGAACCACTCCCCCGCGCGGGGGGCGCGGCTGCCATCGATCAGCAAAGCTGCCCGGGCCCCCTCGTCCCCCCGCAGCCGCTCCACTTCCTCCGCCCACTGTTCCGCGATGATCGGCGTCACCGGGAAACCATCTTTCGCGAGCCGGATCGCCGGCTCGAGCGCCTCGGCCAGCGAGATGGTCCCGTACTTCTCGAGCAGCACCGCCCACCCCGAGAGCGCGCCCGGCACCGTGATCGGCTCCGCACCAAAGAGCGGGACCCGGTCGTGTCCCCGCCGGAGCAGCTCCGCCCGGGTCATGAGCGACCCCGAGCGCCCGCTCGCGTTAAGGCCCACGAGCTTCTTCTCGCGTGCCGGCCACAGGATTGCGAACAAGTCGCCCCCGATCCCGGTCATGTGGGGCTCCACCAGGTTGAGCACCGCCGCTGCGGTTACCGCTGCGTCGATCGCGTTCCCGCCCCGCTGGAGCACCGCGAGCCCCGCCGCGGTGGCGAGCGGCTGGCTCGTGGCAATGACGCCGTGGGGAGCGTACACCGTGGATCGGCCGGCCATGCTGGGTTTCCTCGGCGCAGCGGGCGCCTGGGCAAGGGCG
Organism: Gemmatimonadales bacterium; assembly: GCA_035286985.1. Taxonomy (GTDB): domain Bacteria; phylum Gemmatimonadota; class Gemmatimonadetes; order Gemmatimonadales; family GWC2-71-9; genus JABFSM01. The sequence goes on along the minus strand of DATECI010000167.1, from coordinate 3,117 downwards.
GGATGGGCGGACAGGGAGGACAGGGCGGTCAAGGAGACCGCAGCGGCGATGGCGGTCGAGCTCACCAGCGCCGCCAGCCGCAAGCGTTCAGGGGCGCTCATTGCTTCCGCTTCTCCAAGAGGAACCCCGCCGTCAGCGCTACCGCGCCGCCCTGCCAGCACTCCGCGCTACCCTTGAGCATTCCGGCAACCAGGATGGCTTTGCTCAGGCATTCGAAGTCCGAGACCGGCTGCGCCCACGACACCGTGTCCCCCTCCACTTTGAAGTCGCGGACTTCCCCGGCCGGAGGTGGATCGTCGGAGAAAACTTCGAGGGTCACCTTCCACTCCCGGTCCTCACCCTGCGCGATCACCAGCCGGAGACTTCGCGGCGGCGCTGCTTCCGATTGGTATGGTCCTTCCCAGATACCGATGAGCTGGGTCGAGATGTCGGGCTTAGCTGGGCTCTGGGCCTCGGCCGGCCCGGGCCAGAGACTCGCCAACGCCAGCGCCAGCAGGGAGATTCGCGTCATGGTAGAATGATCCTGTTGAGGGTTGCTCGCACCTACGAGTACTCCATTCCGGGGGTTTCCCCACACCGACCTCACCGGCCTCACCGTTCGACCACCAGCCCGTCCACCACCACCAGCCGGATCCGCCTCGTGTTGCGAATGTCGCGGAGCGGATCGGCATCCAGCAGCACCAGGTCCGCGAGCTTCCCCGGCTCGATTGTCCCGAGCGAATCGGCCAGTCCCAGAAACGCCGCGGCATCCAGCGTCGCGGCCTTGAGCACCGCCCAGGGCGACATCCCCGCCCGGGTGAGCCACTCGAGCTCGAAGTGTAGCCCGAATCCCGGTGGGCTGTTCCGGAGCGGTGCATCGGTCCCCGGCAGAATGCGGACCCCGGCCCGGTGGAGTGTGCCCACCTGCTCGAGTCGCTTCGCGAACATCGCCCGGCCCACGCTGTCCGCCCCGGCCGGGACCTCCGGCATCGGGAAGATCTGGGCGACGTAGCGCCGCAGCGTGTCGGGGAGCTGCCGAGCGTACCGATCGCCCGGTACCTCTCGCCCGGGCCAGAGCGCGATCTCGTACTGCGCCGTGAAGGTCGGCACCACCCGGGTCCGGTTCGCCGCGAGCCGGGCGATGAGCGGCTCGATTGGCGCCGAAGTGCACCGCCCCAGCGCGGCCTGCACCTCGAATCTCGGCGCCAGGCTCAGCGACTCGGCCGGGGTGCAGGGCACCGGGATGCCGAGCAGGTGCTCGATGCTGCCCAGCCCGGAATCCGAAGCGGCCAGGGCCCCGACCGTGCGGGGGACGTGGCCCGCGGTCACCAACCCCCGGGCCCGCGCGGCCCGGAGCGCCGCGAAATAGCTCTCGCGGGTTAGGCCCGTGTGCAGCTTGATGAAATCCACCCCCAACCGCGCCAGCGAATCCACCGCGGCTTCCGCTTCCGCCGGCGAGCCGACCCGGAGGTGCGCGATCGGCTGGGGATTCCCCTCGAGGTACGGACCCGCCGCCACGATCCGCGGGCCCCGGAGCTTCCCCTCCCGAATTCCGGCCCGCAGGGCGCCAAGCCCGTCCCAGTCGCCCCCCATGTCCCGCACCCCCGTCACCCCGTTCGCGGGATACAGCGGCAGGACCTCCCGGGCCCCCGGCACGACGACGTGCACGTGCAGGTCCCAGAGCCCGGGAATGAGGTACTTGCCTCGGCCGTCGATCCGCCGCGCATTCTCGTAAACCCCGGCCGCCTGACCGCCCGACCGCCCGACCGTCTTGATCAGCTTCCCCTCCACCACCACCGTCATGTTGCGGCGGGGCAGGGAATGGCGCCCGTCGATCACGGTTACGTGGGTGAAGGCGATCGGCTCCTGAGCGGGGGCCGAGGCCGTCGGGGCCAGGAACGGAAGGGCGAATCCGGTCAGTCGAAACGACATGATCCAAGCTAGCTCCAGGCTCGACCAAGTGGGCCGCCCTGCCGACCCAGACGAGCCCTCGCTCCGGGGGGATCGGCCTGCGGGACTGGACGATCGCACCGCTGGGGGGTAACCTCGCTGCCATGCGCACCCATCATCTGGCCATTCTCGCTCTCCCGCTGCTCATCGGCGGAACCGCCCGTCAGGCCGCCGGGCCCACGTTCGCCGTCTCCTTCCCCGCCGAGCGAAGCCGCGACCCGCTCGACGGCAGGCTGCTGGTCCTGATCTCGGCCGACACCGCCGGCGAGCCTCGCTTTCAGGTCAGCGACGCGGTTACCACCGCCCAGGTCTTCGGAATCGACGTGGACGCTATGCGGCCGGGCCAACCTCGGATCATCGACGCCAGGGCCTTCGGCTATCCGCTACGGAGTCTCGCGAGCCTTCCCAAGGGCCGCTATCGGGTCCAGGCCCTGCTCAACCGCTACGAGACTTTCCGCCGGAGCGACGGCCACACAGTCAAGCTCCCGCCCGACCGGGGCGAGGGCCAGCAATGGAGTCGGAAGCCCGGGAATCTCTACAGCGCACCCAGGCTCGTCGAGTTCGATCCCGGCCAGGCAACCACGGTATCTCTGACCCTCGACCGGGAAATCCCCCCGATCCCCGATCCGGCCGACACCAAATACATCAAGCACCTCCGCATCCAGTCGAAGCGTCTGACCGAGTTCTGGGGCCGGCCCATGTATCTGGGGGCTCACGTGCTGCTGCCCGAAGGGTTCGAAAGCCATCCTGACGCGCGCTATCCGCTGGTCGTTAATCATGGCCACTTCCCGGCCGACTTTGGGGACTTCCGCCCCGAGCCGCCCGATACCACGATCCCCTGCGAATACAGCGCAAGGTTCCGGCTCGACTGTTACAACCGGATCCAGCAGCAGCACGCCCACCAGTTTTTCCGCGACTGGACCGGCCCCAGCTTTCCCCGCGTGCTCCTGATCGAGATCCAGCACCCCACCCCGTATTACGACGATTCCTACGCGGTCAACTCCGCCAACAACGGCCCCTATGGTGATGCCATCATGCACGAGCTCATCCCCGAGATCGAGCGCCGCTTCCGCGGCATCGGTCAGGGCTGGGCCCGGTTCACCTACGGCGGCTCGACCGGTGGGTGGGAGGCGATGGCGGTGCAGATGTTCTACCCCGAGGAATTCAACGGCGCCTGGGTCGCCTGTC